>CAZDHN010000684.1:0-3543 GCA_964505115.1 uncultured Planctomycetaceae bacterium | reverse complement strand
CACATCTTTCCCGGCACCGTTATCGGCAGCGAACCGCAGGATGTCACCTACCAGGGCGCCGATACCGAAGTCCTGATCGGCGACTATAACATTATCCGCGAGACGGTGACGATCAATCGGGCCTCGGAAAAGGAAGAGGGCATTACCTCGATCGGCGACCATAACTTCCTTATGGCCAACTGCCACGTGGCGCACGATTGCCGATTGGGAAACCACATAATCCTGACCAATGGCTCGTTGCTGGGCGGGCATGTCCACATATTAGATCATGCTTCCCTGTCGGGCGCCGTGGCCGTGCATCATTACGTCACCATCGGCACCTACAGTTTCGTTGCCGGACTGAGCGGCGTCAGGCACGACGTTCCCCCCTACATGCTGGCCGAAGGATGTCCGGCCCGGCCACGCTGCATCAACGTGGTCGCCCTGAAACGAAATAATTTCGCTCCCGAAGTAGTCGATTGTCTGGCCGAAGCACACCGACTCCTCTATCGCGCCAAGGTCGGGCTGGACCACGCCCGAGAGATTCTTCGCGGAAACCAGCAACTGTTGCCGCAGGTGAACCACCTGCTGAGCTTCGTTCAGAACCAGCAAGAAGGCCGGCACGGGCGCGGCCGGGAACGCAGGAGAGCGGCGTGAAAAGGGCTCTTTCGCACAAAGATTCAGGTATTCGCACCCCCAAGGCGGAAGAGCCATGAGAAAACTACGACTGGCCGTTATTGGCGCGGGCCGATTGGGTGGTTTCCATGCCCAGAAACTCTCGGTCATGGATCGAGTTGAGTTGGTCGGCGTGGCCGATCCGGACCCGGCCGCCCGAAACCGCGTTGCCACCCAATGCAACACCCGGCCCGTGGCCGATTATCGCGAACTGCCCCAGTCAATCAACGGGGCTGTGATCAACGGAGTTGTGATCGACGCGGCAGTGATCGCCGCGCCCACCCGACTTCACCACCGCCTGGCCCTCGACATGCTCGATCGGGGTATCCACCTGCTGGTGGAGAAGCCGCTATGCGGCACGCGGGCAGAAGCGGACGAATTGGTCGAGGCGGCCGCCAAGAGAAGTGTCGTGCTCCAGGTGGGGCACGTCGAACGCTTCAACCCGGCCGTGGCCGCCGCGCTGCCGCACACTCGCGAACCGAAGTACATCGAGGCGACCAGGGCGAGCGGATTCACCTTCCGCTCGACCGATATCGGCGCGGTATTGGACCTGATGATCCACGACATCGATCTGGTGCTCTCGATGGTCAGAAGCCCGGTCCGAAAGGTCCACGCCATGGGCCTCTCCGTCTTGGGCGGTCACGAGGACGTGGCCAACGCGCGGCTGGAGTTCCAGTCGGGATGCGTTGCCGTGCTTAACGCGTCGCGGGTAAGCCACAACGCGGTTCGCACCATGAAAGTCTGGTCGGCCCGGGCGTTTGCCGAGATCGACTTCGCCACCCGAGAGCTCGCCCTGATCGAGCCCAGCGAAACGCTCTTGCGTCGCCAACTGGACGTCGACTCCCTGACGCCCGACGAAGTGGAACATTACAAAGAGCGTCTCTTCGAGGAACACCTGCCTTGCCAGCGCCGGCAGTTCGAGGCGGTCGACGCCTTGACACTTGAACTGGAAGATTTTCTGGGCAGCATCCGCGATGCGCGTCCTCCCCGAGTATCGGGCGAACAGGGCCGTGATGCGGTGGCGGTTGCCGAGCAGGTGCTGGCCAAGATCCACACTCACGCCTGGGACGACACGGCCGACGGTCCGGTCGGTCCGCTGGCCATCCCACGTCCCAGCGTCATTCCCGCCCCACACTGGGATCTCACCCCGTCGATCGTTCCGATTGAGCGGAAAGAAGCCGGGTGAATCGGCTGTCATTTTTCCGAAGCGGTCTCTCGGACAACACCTCGCTGTGTACAAGTGTACACAATCGCGACCGGATTTCAACGTCAATCTTCGGGCCAGAGGGCCGACATGACCCCATTCATGCGCACACCAGCGACCACGATACTCTTCTCGCGGTGTGGCAAATCCGCCGAGAAGTCCCACTTGTGGTGGCTCTTGGCCCCTTGACAGCCCGATTTCTCCAGGCAAGAATAGAAACCATCGTTAGGGACGGTCCCCGCCGAGTAATCCCGGTTCGACCGCTTTTCAGCAGTTTGCACCTAAAACCGGAAGAGCCCAAATTTCCTATCAGTTATCAGTACGAGGAACGGAACCATGCCAAACAGAAGTATGACTCGTCGACAATTGTTAGAAGCCACCGTCGCGGGCACCGCCGTCCTCGCGACTTCGAGAAGGAGTGACGCGAAAAACGCCGGCATTCCAGCCGCGCTTGGAGGCAAGCCGGTGCGAACGGAGTCTTTCCCCCGTTGGCCCCAGTTCGGCCAGGCCGACGAGCAGGCGGTGCTGCCCGTCCTCCGTAGCGGTGTCTGGTCGAGGTCCAAGGTGGTCAAAGAGGCCGAGGAGCGATTCGGCCGGCTGATGGGCGCGAAAGATTGCCTGGTTACCTGCAATGGCACCAATGCGATCATCACATCGCTCTGGGCGCTAGGTATCGGGCCGGGCGACGAGGTCATCACCACGCCGTATACGTTCGTAGGCAGCATTCAGCCGATTCTGCTTGCCGGAGCGCTCCCCGTCTTCGCTGACATCGATCCGGAGACATGGCAGATCGATCCGGCGAAAATCGAAGCCAAGGTCAACAGCAACACGGCCGCTATCCTGCCGGTCCACATCATCGGTGGCGTCTGCGACATGGATCGAATCAATGCCATTGTCGGCAAGCACAAGCTCAAGGTGATTGAGGACGCCTGCGAGTCGCACGGCGCGGAGTGGAAAGGAAGAAAGGTCGGAACGCTCGGCGACCTCGGCTGTTTCAGCTTCCAGACCGGCAAGTCGCTCAGTTGCGGCGAAGGCGGCGCAATCCTGGGACACGACGAGAAGATCATGGATCGCTGCTATTCCTACCACAACTTCGGCCGCCCGAAGGGGAGCGTCGCACCGAAGCACGGAGAGCATTATCCCGTGGTCGGCACCAAGTGCCGTATGGCCGAGTACCAGGCGTCGATCTTGATCACGCAGATGGACTTATTCGAGGCGCAGTGCAAGCAGCGCAGCGAGAACGCGGCGTATCTCACCGAGAAGCTGCAACGGACACCCGGAATTGTCCCCCGCCCGGACTACAAGGAAGTCACTCGGAAGGGCTTTTACTATTACGGATTCCGATACAAGAAAGAACAGTTCGACGGCCTGTCGCGCCCCAAGTTCATCGCCGCGATGCGCGCCGAGGGCATTCCCTTCAGCAGCAGCCTGGGCGTCCTCAGCGGCACGCCCATGAACAAAGAGGGTTGCCTGGACGACGCTTTCCGGTCCAGGGGTTTCCAGAGGATGTATTCTCAGGATAAGCTCTCAGGCTATCGCGCGGCGAACGAATGTCCTCGTTGCGACCAGCTTATCGGTGAAACCGTAGGATTGCACCAAGGCATGCTCCTCGGTACCCGCCAGGACATGGACGACATCGTAAACGCGGTCGCCAAGGTCTACGAACATCGGCGCAAGCTCAGTGC
>CAZDHN010000683.1:0-3548 GCA_964505115.1 uncultured Planctomycetaceae bacterium | reverse complement strand
CACCCTGGGTAACGGTCGGCCAAGACCCCATCAACCCCAACGGGGTTGGACAACCGCGTGACGCCATGTAGAACGCTTTCAGCGTTCGTTATCCTCGCCGATACCTCCCGACCCAGGGTGCGCTGCGCGACCCTGGGCTTCGTTGTCGGACCCCGTTGGGGTCGGTCTGAATCTTACCCAGTGTGCCAATATCGGTTGGTGTCCCCGGAATTTGGCGTCCCCGGAATTCCCCGGAATTCCCGCGTGCGATGCAGGGGACACGAATGCCTCCTTCCCAGAGCGTGGCTTTCTCGCCCGACAGCGCCCGACAGCGGCCGATTGCTGGAGTGCGCATGGCCGCCATTGTCGGAACTGAAAACCACCAGTGTGCGATCTCTCAGGCCCAGTCGATCGATCACGGCCAGCGTCTTGCCGATGTTGGTATCCATGTGTTCCAGCATGGCGACGTAAGTGGGTCGGTCACCGCTTTGCCAGGATTTGTCTCTGGGCCTGACCGGCTTGGCGCGATCCTCCGGCCCCTGCCAGGGGAAGTGCGGGGCGGCATGGGCGATAAACAGAAAGAACGGGCGGTCGCGGTGTTCACGAATGAAGGCAATCGCATCGTCGCTTATCAGGTCGGTCGTGTAGCCGTCCCGCTCGACGGCCTCATTGCCCAGCCAGAGATCGGGGACATCGATGCGATCCATGTGCTCGAAGTAATGATGATTGCCGCCAAGCATACCGAAGAAATAATCAAAACCTTGCTGTAGCGGTTTGCGCTGGCGGTCGTAACCGAGATGCCATTTGCCGGACAGACCGGTTACATAGCCTTTTTCTCGCAGGTCGGCGGCAAGCGTGCGTCCCGCCGGATCGAGCCCGCGACCTCTCTCCTGATAGTAAAGGGCGTTGTCCAGGCCCAGCCGTTGCTGATACCGGCCCGTGAGAAAAGCGGCTCGCGTGGGCGAGCAGGTCGGCCCGTTGGCGTAGTAATCCGTGAAGCGTATTCCGTCACGCGCGAGTTGATCCAGATTAGGCGTGCGGAGATCCTTCGCGCCTTGGCAGCCGAGATCCCCGTAACCCTGGCCGTCCGACATGATCAGGACCACGTTGGGCCGTTCCGCCGCGCCAAGCGTGGAACTCCCCGCCACGAAAACCACGACAAGGGCGAGTAGGCTTCTTGTAATGTTCATCGTGATTGCTCGGGGGTTTGGGTAGACCTTATTGCTTTCGTTCGAGAGGCCGGGTTTGCCCGCCACGTTGGGCGGTGTCAATGCGATCAAACACAAACACGGTGGGCAAGCCCGTCGGCTAAACTACTATCTCCCGCATAACCCAAAACATTTCACACTCCCTGGGGAGAAAGCAAGTGGCAATTGCCTTGCTCCGACGCTATACTGGGGCTTGCCTTAACACAGACCCCCATCGAGGAACCGCTGATGACACGCCTGTCCGTCCGTCGCCGCTTCGGCTTATTGTTCGTAGCTCTCATTCTCGCCGTTTCCACCGCTTCTGCAAAAGACACCCCGCCAGCCGAGTCGCGCCGTGCCGATCCGGCCGGCGTCGGCATGGATGCGAAGCGTCTGGCGGAGATCCCCAAGCGGATGCGCGAGTTTGTCGAAAACAAGCAGGTGGCCGGCGTGGTTACGCTGGTGGCCCGCAAGGGACGGATTGTCCACGTCGCGGCCGTTGGACTGGCCGATGTCGAGGAGCAACGGCCCATGCGGGAGGATTCTCTCTTCGCAATCGCCTCGATGACCAAGCCGATCTCGGCCACCGCCGTGATGATCCTCAAGGACGAGGGCAAGCTCTCACTCGACGATCCGGTCTCCAAGTACATCCCCGCGTTCAAGAACGCCTCCCTGAAGGACGGTCCTCCGTCGCGTCGGATTACAATTCGTGACTGCTTGACACACACCTCGGGAATCGTCGGCAGCCAGCGCTGCGAACGCACGCTCGAAGAAACCGTTGACGTGCTGGCAAAGCGGCCGCTCGGTTTTCAGCCGGGTGAGAAGTGGGCCTACAGCCCGGGACTAAACGTCTGTGGCCGCGTGGTTGAGATTGTCTCCGGGCAGCCGTTCGATAGATTTCTCGCCGAGCGGATCTTCCGCCCACTGAAGATGACCGACACGACGTTCTGCCCGACTCCAGACCAGCGGAAGCGCCTGGCGACGGTCTACGAGCCGGGGGCCGACAAGAAATCGCTTGCCGTGGTTTCTCATTGGATATCGGACGACCGGTGCCAGCGGGCTCCGAATCCATCGGGCGGCCTTGTCTCAACGGCGACTGACATGGCAAGGTTCTACCAGATGGTTCTCAACGGCGGAGAGCTTGAAGGCCGGCGAATTGTCTCCAAGGCGTCGGTCGAGGAGATGACCGGCTTACAGACCAAGGACTTGAAAACGGGCTTCACTCCCGGCAACGGTTGGGGGCTGGGTTGGTGCATCGTCCGCCAGCCGCAAGGGGTGACGGAAATGCTTTCGCCGGGCACGTTTGGCCACGGCGGCGCTTTTGGCACCCAAGGCTGGGTCGACCCCAAGCGAGAAATGATCTTCGTCCTGATGATCCAGCGCCGCGGCTTCGGCAACGGCGACGCATCGGATATCCGCAAAACGTTTCAGCAAAACGCGGTCGGGGCCGTCAAGGAGTGAAGGGCTAAGAAACTCGTAAAGAAACAACACTGACCGAGGAGGTTACCATGCGTCTGACATCTTGTTGCGTCTTGATTTGTGCCGTCTTGGCTCCCTGGACGGCACCACTATGTACTAGTAACCTTGAAGATCGTCAAGTTTTTGGCAAAGTCCAGCGACCGACGGGAGCGGGTTTTTGCCCGGGTGCGGCAGCACCGGTTTGGTTGGCGGCCCTGCCGCCCTGCGTTGCCGCCGAGGCGGACGAAGGATTCGTGCCGATGTTCAATGGGAAGGATCTGACGGGCTGGAAGACCACGGGCAATTGGGTCGTCGAGGAGGGCGGGATCGTCGCCCTGCATCCGCGGCCCGGCGAGAAAGGCTGGCAGCGCTACGACGCCTATCTGACCACCGAGCGCAAATACCGCGATTTCATCCTCGACCTGGAGTTCAAAATCGGCAAGGGAGGCAACTCGGGCGTCTTCATGCGCGTCGGTGACCCGAACAGCCAGGTCAAGAGCGGCTTCGAGGTACAGATCCTCGACACGCACGGCAAGCAGAAGATTACCGCCCACGACTGCGGCGGCGTCATCGGCACGGCGGTGCCCTCGAAAAACATGGCCAAACCGGCCGGCCAATGGAACCGGTATGTCATCCGATGCGTGGGCAACGAACTGAAGGTCGAGTTCAACGGCCAACAGGTGATCGACCTGGACCTCGGCAAATCCGGCTTGAAGGATCGACCCGCCGAGGGTTACATCGGATTTCAAGACGAAGCCAAGTTCGTCTGGTATCGCAACGTCCGAATCAAGACCCTGAGTCCCGCCCCGACACGGCCGAAGTGACCCGCTAGTTTGCGGCCGCAACCAAAGGGAGTTAATAGACGGGATGGGGATTCTGGGTTTTTAGTGGCGGAGCGCTGTTTGGGGCAGTGGTCGGGTAATG
>CAZDHN010000682.1:0-3553 GCA_964505115.1 uncultured Planctomycetaceae bacterium | reverse complement strand
GCAGCTAGCTCGATCAAAGTGTTCGCTTGGGAGGTATTATGATTGGCACACTGAACTCGACATCCGCGCCATCAAATGCTCCTTGGGAATGGACGTGCTGCGTTGCAAGACTCCGGAAATGGCTCGTCGGGAACTCCGGACTGGCCTGCTAGCCTATAACTTGATCCGCAAAACCATACTGGAAGCGGCACGTCGGCACGGGCTCGGCCCGCGGCAAGTGAGTTTTACGGTCGCGATGCAAAAGATCGCCGCCAGTTACCAGATGTTGATGTTGGTGGATGAAGCGACGGGATCGAAGTTGATCGATGTTCACCTGCTCCACTTGTCCGGCCGGAAAGTGGGCAACCGCCCGGATCGCGTCGAGCCGCGAGCAATCAAACGCCGGCCCAAGCCCCACGCCCTGCTAACCAAGCCACGCGCCGAGGCACGCGCCGATCTATTGGCCGGCAAAGCCTGAACAGCCAGTCAACCGCGCCTGACTCTTTCAACAAGGAGGACCACGTCCATTTTCGCGATCAACCCTTGCCACCTCCCGGCCGCCGATCCCGGCGGAACCGTTGACGCCGCCGCTGCGCGCCCACGGCCTCTTCGCCATCCCCATCACAGCCAAAGCCGCCTCCCCTCCTCCTCGCCCCCAAATCGTCCGCGCCCCCCTCTTCTCTCAACGCCGCCATCGTCGTAAACTCAGTCATATCAACCAACAGTGCCATTCGTTTCTGGAACCTTTGTGAGGTTTGGTTTCCGGCGAGACTTTTGAGGGAACACTAATCCTCGCTAATCGACGCTAATGTGAATACAATCAGTGACGATTAGTGAAGATTAGTGTTCCTTCGCCCTGAACGCGAAAAGCAGTTCGAACTACTCACAACCCTCAACAATCAAATTCGCCTACAAGGTTGAGGGTTCAACTTTCCGGCGGGCCGATTTACCCATTATTGATCTTTGCATAGTCAATGCGCGGATCAAGGGGGTCCCGCCGGGGAACCGGGCTTCGCCCTCGATCATTGGCTATGCAGGGGGCAATAGGTTTCCGGAAGAACCGAAAATGGTGATCGCAGTCTGCTCCGCCAGGCCGGATTTCGCCCGGGGCTCGTCCATCTTTCTTCTTCGCATCACACCGCACTCGTCACTCGCCGGCCTCCTCCGCTTTCAGCTTTCAGCTTTGAGACCGACCTTGCTCGGGTCGTTCTTCCAGCCATACTTCTTAAAGAACTCGGCGGGCGTGAGTGTGAGTTGCTCGCCGGCGTCGGTTAGCACCACGTAGACGAACTGCTTGCCGGACTGCGAGGAGCCGCGGACGTGGCCGTCGGGACTCAAGATTGCGTATTGGTCGTCCCGTAGCGGCAGCAGCGTGCGGAGCGTGCGGCCGTCTTCCAGGCTCTCAAACCGGATCATGCCACGGCCCTGGTAGGCAACGACTCGGCCGTCGGGCGAGATGTCGCGAAAAGATCGCCAATAGTAAGTAGGTGTCGTGGTCCGCACCCTCTTGCCGGAACTGGTGTCCCACACTGCAAACCGTCCGCCGCACGCCAGAACGAGCGACTTGCCGTCGTCCAGCCACCGCAGCACGGGGGCATATCCTACCAGGCTCTGCTCTTTCCAACTGTTCAACAATCGCCCGGATTCGGCGTCCCAAACGCACACGCATTGGATAGCGTTGAGGGTCGCGTTGGAGCCGGTCGCGGCGACGGCCTTTCCGTCCGCAGACCAGGCCACCGCCGTGACGGTTCCCTCACATCCCGAAAGCGTCTTCAAGAGCTTGCCCGTCTCGGCGTCGCAAACAACCAGATCCTGGTCGGTGCCGGCGGCCAGCGTCTTTCCATCGGGCGACCAGGCCAGCCCGTTGCCTCGGGCGTCGATCTCTCGCAGCAGCTTGCCCGAGGTCGGGTCCCAAAGCTCAACTTTCGCGGCACCGGTGGCAAGTATCTTGCTGTCGGGCGACCAGGCGAGCCACTCTGCCGGCCAAATGACGCTTGCTGGCCAATCGCCCCGGGCAGTGATCGGGAACTCCGTCAGGCGTTTGGCCGAGGGCATGCTCCACGCATGAACCGAGCACTTGGCCCCGCTGGTTGTGTTCTCGGCGGCCAGGAGAATCGTCCCATCGGGCGACCAACTGAACTGGCCGTACTGCATGGGGAAACTGGCGATCGACCGTGGCGGCTCTTGTGAGTCGGTCTGTGAGAGGCGTACCGCCATCTCGCTTTTTCCATACGGCGCGGTCGCGTAAACCAATGCCGTTCCATCGGGAGAAAAGGCGGGCCGGTACTCTGAGCGCGGCTGTGCCGGCAACAGATGTACTTGCTGTTCTGCTTCGGCGTTGAATAGAGCCACGGCGCCATAGCGCATTCCGAAGGCCAGGGTCTTCCCATCGGGAGAGTATGCCACGCACCGCATAAGCCCGGGGATTGGGGAAGTTTTTGTTGTATACCTGTCGGTGGAAATATCGTAGAGAAGCCTGCCGGCGGCCAGCGTCCTTCCGTCGGGCGACCAATCCAGACCTTGAGCACCGGCCCTGCCTTCCTGTTGTGGAAGCATGCGCCGGAGTTGGCCTGTTTCGGCATTCCACAGTTGCACCTCTCCTGCGAGTGTGGTCGAGGCCAGGATCTTGCCGTCCGGCGACCAGGCGAGAGAATAAACTATGTTTGCGGCTTTGAGAGTGTGTCGAACCGTACGCGACTCCGTCTCCCAGATATCAATTGTGCCACCAATGCTGGCGGAGGCGAAGCACGTGCCGTCGGGCGACCAGGCGATGGCTTTCGGGGGCAGCGGTTCCGGTGCCTCGATCTCCAACCACTTCTCTGACGCGACATCCCAAAGGCTGGTACACTTGCCACGACTAGATAGCTTGGCATGCCCCACCAGCAGCATTCGGCCGTCCGGCGACCAGGCTAGCGATGTAATGTTGAATGCCTCACCTTCAAGTAGACGAAGGAGGCGCCCCGATTCCACGTCCCAGAACCGGACCGTGTGATCGCCGCCTCCCGAAGCCAGGTATCTGCCGTCCGGCGACCAATCGAGGCACGTAACCAAATAATCATGTCCCAGCAGGACCCGCACAAGTTGGCGGTTGGCCGTGTCCCAAAGACGAATTGCGCCGTCTTCGCATCCGCTGGCCAGCAGACGGCCGTCCGGACTGTAGGCAACCGACTTCACCGCTTCGCGATGGCCGATCGTTTCCAGCGTCCAAGATCGCACGCCCTTGATCGGCGCCGGGCGGGTAACCAGCGCCATCTGGCTCATCGGCTCGCCCGGCTTGATATCCAGCGCCTCCGGGTCCGCCTTGATCTCGATCTTCACTATCTCCGGCGGTTCAAGCGGCGGCCCAATCGTGATCGGCGTGACGGCAGGCGGTGAAGGAGTTGTGCGGGAAGGAGTAAGAGTCCTGGCCACGCGGAACCCGAGGTAGTAGTCCCGGGAGTCCGGCGAATGCCCAGACCGATTCGCCGACCGGCAGTACCACGCGCTGCCGTCCCAACCGCCGCCGCGAAGCACGCGGCTCGAGCCTGACGTTGGCCCGGTCGGATCGTCCGTCGCCGTGTTCGAGTAGTACGTC
>CAZDHN010000681.1:0-3567 GCA_964505115.1 uncultured Planctomycetaceae bacterium | reverse complement strand
CCGATGGTAGAGTCGAGCCATCGCAGCCGAGCGTGGCGCCAGAGGTCGTTGTCGCCCGAGTCGCCGATTGCCTGGTCCGAAACGGCAAGCGACAGTTCAACCGTACTGGGCGTTTCGCCTTTCGGCCCGAGCGTGATGGTGCCGCGGTAGTCGCCCGGTGCTGCGTCGTTTGGGACCTGTACGCCGAACCACATCGCCCGAACCTGGCCCTTGGGAACGGAGAGCACCTTTTTGATAGCCCGCCCCAACCAATCGGTCCCGGCCGTGTTGAAGCTATGGAACCCGGCCGCCGCAATGGTTGCGCCCTGTTTGGATCGCAAGCCGCTGAAGCTCACCCGGATGTGGTCGACCGGCTGCCGGGCCGCGAAGACGCCGATCTGGAATGCGTAGAATTCACCGCGCCGCGCTTCGCCCTGGAAACGGTTGCTCGGCCCGGCGTCGATCCACCGCTTGGGCAGGTCGTCGGTCATTCGGATGGGGAATTTCCGGTCCTCGGGAAAGAGCAGGTACGACCGGTGCGAGTATTCTGCCAGGAGCTTCCGTGTTTCTTCCCGTGTGGCGATAACCTCCATCGGGTCGAAGCGGTGGAACTGGTTGATCGCCTGGATTTCCACCAATTCGGCCTTTGGCAGGGTTTTCCACTTCGCGGCGGCAAGCTGATCGGGCAGCAGGCTGTTGCGCGCGAGCCAAGCTTGCTCGGCCGTTGCCTTGGGTTTGTTGTAATGTAAGGCATACGGAGGCCCGGTGCGTCTGGCCGCCGTGTATGGCATGTAATAGACCTCGTACCGCCCTGCCGTGTCGGCCTGGAAGACCAGGTCGCCAAACTCGCGGTTGACGGCAACGGCCGCCATGTTGCTTACCTGCTTGTGCGTGGCCGCGTTAATGACGACGATGTCCTTGTCTTGCGGATCGCGATCCCGTCGCCGCCAGGGGATGCGCAGCCAAACGGCGTCGGCCCTTTGCGGCACGTTGATCAAAGCGCGATGATTCCCCAGCTTCGTTGCCGGCCAGGAGCCGGTTCCATACCGCACATCATCCGCGCTTTGCAGGGTCGATACGGCCAGGACTCCCCCTACGATCACAGCCGTCATAACGAACTGCACCGGGTATCTTCTCATGTCATGCTCCTTGCGAGGAATCGTCGTGCGTATCTCTTGGCCGAAAAAGTGCAGCATGGTCTACGCCCATCTCAAGGACAGAAAAGAAATCAGTCCTAGCGAACGAAGAACATGACTTTATCATAATACGGGAGACCGTCGCGTCCATGTACAAAATGGCCATTTTGGGATGTCATTTTTGCCGTATCATGGGGGCTGCCGCACGGGGGCCGGTTGGATGCACTCTGACGGAAACTGCTTGATGGTGCCGGTCGGGCTCTGGTAGAATGGAGGACAATCCGGCAAGCGTGCCAACGAATCCCCTGAACGGTTACCGTGAATCCATGGCATAAGGGGTGAGAGATGTCGCTTTTTGGTCGAGAATACCGCCAATACCTTCCGGTGAGCGACAGGGATCGGCGCTGGGATCTGTACGTCACGGGAACCGGCCATACCACGGTGGAAGTGATCGAGGCCGGTCGCCCGGAGCAGCGGCAGCCGGAGGGCAACTGGTACGCCGCGGAAGACGGCCGCCGGATGCCGGACTACGCGGTTGTCTACGTGAGCCGGGGAGAGGGGCACTTTGAATCGGAACCGACTGATAAACGGGCGGTCTCCGCCGGCACCGTGATGCTCGTCTTTCCAGGTGTCTGGCATCGATACTTCGCGAACAAGGAAACCGGTTGGACCGAGTACTGGGTAACCTTCGGCGGAGGATATGCCGACCGATTGGTTCGACGCGGATTCATCTCGCCGCAAGAACCCGTGCTCGATACGGGCACGGACGACGGAATTCTGCGCCCCTTTCTACGCCTCTTGGATCGTGTTCGCTCGGAGCCCCTGGGCCTTCAACAGTTGGCCGCGGCCGACACGATGGAAATCCTCGCGGCTATTCTGGCGGCGGATCGGGCCCGCCAGAGCGGAGTGACGCTTAGAGGGGTGGTCCAGCAGGCAACGCTTATCTTCCAGCAACACACCACGGAGGCCGTCGACCTGGAGAAACTGGCCGCCTCGCTGCACCTGAGCTACAACCGCTTCCGCCACGCCTTCAAGCAGCAGACCGGAATGGCACCCTACCAGTACCATCTTCAGTTGCGGATCAATCGGGCCAAGGAACTTCTTCTCGGCACGTCGTTTTCGGTGAAGGAAATCGCCGCCACGCTTGGATTCCACGATCCGTTCCACTTTTCCAAGGCATTTAAGAGACATACCGGCGTGTCGCCCACGCAGTGGCGCGGCCATTCCGCCGGCAAGACACCCGGGCGTTGACTTGACTTGGCGGGCCCAGCCTTTACAATGACGGCATCCACTCGGTTCTCCCACCCCACCGGTTCGACAGGGCGGCAGGGCCGCCAACCAAACCGGTGCTACCGCACCCAGGCAAGAACCCGATCACCACTATTGACCCTTGCATAGCCAATGATCCAGGGCGAAGCCTGGTTCCCTGGCGGGACCCCCTTGAGTCGCGCATTAGCTATGCAAGAATCAATAATCGCCGATCTTTGTCAAAAACTTGACGATCTTTGAGGTTTGTAGTACAGAGATTTGAACCCTGACCAAAAAGGAAATCCTCCCATGACCAAAATTAATCGTCGGCAGTTCTTGGATCGTTCGAAGCAGGCCGGTTTAGGACTGGCCGGGCTAACGCTGCTAGGTAATGAGCAGCCGGCGCTTGGGGCGGCGGGCGAGAAGGTGTTTCGGGCCGGGGCACATGCCATGGACATTACGCCTAACTGGTGGCCCATCACCGTAAACGGCGGTTTCCAACCGCGCTACGCGAAGAAGGCCGAAGACCCCTTGCACGCCCGATGCCTGGTGCTGGACGACGGCACGACGCAAATCGCCATCGTGCAAGTCGATAGTTGCGTGATACCGACGCCGCTGATGGACCGGGCGAAGGAACTGACCAAGAAGGCGACTGGCATTCCCACCGACCGGATATTCATGGCGGCCACCCATACTCACTCGGCCCCGGCCGTGGTAGGCGCTCTGAACACTCCGCCGGACGAGAAGTACATCGACTTCCTGCTGCCGCGAATCGCCGAGGGTGTCCGCCGCGCGCAAGCGAATCTGGTCCCGGCCAAGATCGGCTGGGGTATCGGAGAGCTGCCCGAGTGGGCAATGTCGCGGCGCTGGATCGCGCGGCCCGACAAAATCAAGCAGGACCCCTTCGGCGAGTTCACCACCCGGGCGACAATGCATCCCGGCTTCCGCAACCCCGACTGGGAGGAGGAGTCGGGCCCGATGGATCCGGCCGTCTCCGTGCTGGCCGTGAAGACGAAGGACGACAAGCCGATCTCGCTCTTGGCCGCCTACTCGATCCACTACATCGGCGCCCCGGTACTCTCGGCCGACTATTTCGGCCAGTTCGCCAAGCGAATCGCCGAGTTGGTGGGGCCGGGCGATCCGAAGCGGCCGTTCATGGGCATAATGTCCAACGGCACCAGCGGCGACGCCTATGTCCGCGACT
>CAZDHN010000680.1:0-3569 GCA_964505115.1 uncultured Planctomycetaceae bacterium | reverse complement strand
TGCTAGCGTCCAATTAAGCTTGCCGAAAAAATCGCTGGGGCAAGCCCGGTGGCGTTGTCTCGAAGTCGCCAAAGTGGCGCTGTCCAATTAGGCGCTGAGTTCAAAAGCAACGGGAGCCCTTGGACAAGTGTCCGGGGGCTCCCATTTTTGCTTTTTGGTATCCTGGCCGCGGCGCGGATCAGAAGATACCCATCGCGGTAAGGCTGTAGCGGACGATCAGGCCGGCCACAACCACGCTGACCATGCTCATCAGCTTGATGAGGATGTTCAGGCTGGGACCGCTGGTGTCCTTGAAGGGGTCGCCGACCGTGTCGCCGATGACGGCCGCCTTGTGGGCCTCGGTTCCCTTGCCGCCGTGAGCACCCTGCTCGATGTACTTCTTGGCGTTATCCCAGGAGCCGCCGGCGTTGGCCATGAAGACGGCCACGCAGAAGCCGCAGGTCAAGGCACCGACCAAAAGGCCCATTACGCCGGCCACGCCCAGCAGGAGTCCCACCACCACTGGCGTACACAAGCCGAGCAACGAGGGCAGGATCATTGCCTTCTGGGCGGCCTTGGTACTGATCTCCACCGGCATGGCGTAGTCGGGCTTCTCGGAGTAGTCCATGATGCCGGGCTTCTCGCGGAACTGGCGCCGAACCTCCTCGACCATGCCCATGGCCGCGCGGCCTACCGCCTGCATCGTCATCGCACAGAAGACAAAGGTGGCCATTGCACCCAGGAACACACCGACCAGCACCTTGGGGTTCATCAGGTGACATTCGTAGAACCTCATGAAGTCGGGCATTGTGGCCGCGTGGACGGAGACCAGCGGAGCACCGGTCGCCGCGAAGCGCGGGACCTCCTTGCCATCCTCCTCGCCCATGACAATCAGCGTGTCGGGGATCGGCACCGGTTTGTCGCCCACCTCGAGATTACGCCAACTCTCGCGCACCTTTTTGTTGGCAACATCCTCGGGGAAGGCCAAGAAGCCGTGAACTTCATTCTTGGCGCCTTCACCTTCGCCGGGCGTAACCTCGGCGATGAACTGGCCCGACACCTTGTAGAGGCCCGTCTCGACCGAGACCAGGGCCGAATCGCCCCAGCGCTCGAATCCGACTCGCACCTCTTCCACATAGGCGGCCAGCAGGGCCAAGGCCGTCAGGGCGGCCGAACCGATGGCAAAACCCTTGCCGGTGGCGGCCGTGGTGTTACCCAACGAATCCAAGGCGTCGGTCCGTTCGCGAACGATCGGCTCCAGGCCGGCCATCTCGGCGTTTCCGCCAGCGTTGTCGGCGATCGGCCCATAAGCGTCGGTTGCCAGAGTGATACCCAGCGTGCTAAGCATTCCAACCGCGGCGATGCCCACGCCGTAGAGTCCCATGGCGAACCACTCGACGTCGGCGAAGTTACCCTGGGCGGCGAACCCGAAGGCCGCCAGAGTGGCCACGCTAACCGTGATAACCGGGACCCAAACGCTCTTCATGCCGTCGGCGATTCCGCCGATGATCAGCGTGGCCGGTCCAGTCAGTGTCTGGTCGGCCAGTCTCTTGGTTGGGCCAAACTCGGCGCTGGTGACGTATTCGGTCCATTTGCCGATCAACCAGCCGGCCGCCAGGCCCACGATTACACTGCAAGCAACCGACATGAACTGCGGCAGCAGCAGCCAAGTGAGCGCGCCGGCGGCGATGATGATCAGTACGCTGGAGAGATTCACGCCTCGGGCCAGTGCCTTCAGCAGCGCCTTCTGCGAGGAGTCCTCGTCGGTGCGAACCATGTAGATGCCGAGAATCGAGAGGATGATTCCCACGCCGGCCATAACCATGGGCAGGAACAGTGCTCGGAGTTGCATGTCGATGATGCTCATGCCCTCGGGCACGAGGTCGCCGTTGGCGAAGGCCGCCACGCCCAGGGCGGCCGTGGCCAGGATCGAGCCGCAGTACGACTCGTAAAGGTCGGCGCCCATGCCGGCCACGTCGCCCACGTTGTCGCCCACGTTATCGGCGATGGTGGCCGGGTTTCGCTTGTCGTCTTCGGGGATCCCCGCTTCGACTTTGCCCACCAGGTCGGCGCCCACGTCGGCCGCCTTGGTGAAGATACCGCCACCGACGCGAGCGAACAGCGCCTGGCTACTGGCACCCATTCCGAAGCAGAGCATGGTAACGGTGATGTCGATCAACGAGAGCGACTGGTCGCTGACCATTGGCACGATCCAATAAAGGATGGCGAACCAAACGGTGATGTCCAGCAGTCCCAGGCCGACTACGGTCAGGCCCATCACGGCACCCGCCCGGAAGGCCACTTGGAGTCCCTGGTTAAGCGACTTTTGAGCCCCGGCCGCGGTTCGGCTGCTGGCCCAGGTTGCCGTCTTCATGCCGAACCAGCCGGCCAACCCGGAGAAGAAACCGCCGGTGAGGAAGGCGAAGGGCACCCAGCGGCTCTGCACTTCCAGGCCGAAGGCGGCGTATGTCAGCAGACCGGCAATAACCACGAAGAACAGAAAGACGATTTTGTATTGTTGCCAGAGATAGGCGTTGGCGCCGGTACGCACGTGCTCGGCGATCTCGATCATCTCCTTGTTGCCTTCGTCGGCGGCCATTACCAGCTTGAAGAACCGAACGGCGAAAATCAGCGCGACAATCGAACTGATGAAAGCTATCGCCCAATACCCAACGAACATGAACTGACCGCCGCCCGCCACGGCACTGGCGGCACCCTCGGCCTCTTGGGCCCAAGCGGTGCTGGCTGATCCAAACAACAGTGCCAACATGGCCGGTAATACACTCCAGATGCGGCGTCGCATGACGCCCGAAACTACTCGACTGACTTTCATCCTTAACCCTCTTGCTGTTATGGGAGCCTTCTTGATCCACCGTTATACAAACCGGCAATTCGTGAAAGCACGAAGTTTACAGAATCCGTCGCGGGACTGTCAACCATGCCAGATGGCAATTATCAATGGCGAGCCCCAAGCCCACGGGGGGTATGCGTCGACATCTTCCCTGAAACGGGAACTCTGGAGGAAGACTATCGGTCAAATCCGCCCGGCAATTTACCTACCCCCCACTCTTACCGTTTCAGAAAACCGGCTGTCGGATTCTGAGTTTCTTGCTTGGATTTATCGTGGCTACCGATTATCCTGTAGTGACGGGGTGACAAACTGAAATACGGGACAGTGCGGGCATTCAACCGCACGGTCTTGGGCTTCCTAGTGACTATTACCGATCGGAACGGAGGGTCTTGTCGATGAGACACATCTATCAAACTTGGCGATCACCTTGGTTGGCTTGCGCAGTCGTAGTGGCAATGGTTCCCGTCTTGGCGTTTGCCGCCGACCGGAAAGCCAAGCCGAAGTACGGACAGTTCAATCCGGACGACCAATCGGTCGAAATGTTTCAGGCCATGGAAGACGGGCAGATCGACGTGACGTTGATCCCCAAGAGTTCCAAACAATGTCGGGTGATGATCGAGAACAAATCAGGCAAGCCGCTTAACGTCCGCTTGCCCGAAGCCTTTGCCGGCGTGCCCGTCTTGGCGCAGATGGGTGGCATGGGTGGCATGGGCTGAGGTGGGATGGGCGGCGGCGGCGG
>CAZDHN010000679.1:0-3576 GCA_964505115.1 uncultured Planctomycetaceae bacterium | reverse complement strand
TCTCCCGGTTGCCGTAGCGGTCGATTACATACAGACCGAACCGATCGCGGGGCGCGTGCGAGCAGAGGAAGTAGTCCTTGGCCAGCGGCACGGGGTCGCGGAAACATTCGCCGACCGGCCAATAGCCGGGCCAGGGAACCTCGGGCGTAATGCTGGTGATGGCGTCGGGGTTGAAGCGGCCCTTGTCGACATCCAACAGCGCCAGCGGCCCGTTCAAATCGCCAAAGTGCGAGATCAACGTGCTGCAAATCTCGTTCGTGCCCGGCACCTGGCGCCCGTTGGCATAGCCTTGCGGCAAGACGATCGTGTTGCCGAAAACAAGCTCCGGCTTGGTTCCATCGGGACGGATGGCCCAGAGCGTGTGACCGTAGTCGGCTCCCTTGTCCTGGTATTCCGAGCGCTGCCAGATGATCCGCCCGTCGCTCATCACCGACGGCCCCCATTCGGTCAGGTTGGCGTGCGAGAGCGGGCGGATGTTGTCGCCGTCGGCGTCCATGCGGAACAGCACGGCCGCCTGCGGTCGCCAGCAAAGGAACTTCGAGCGGCATCGGGTGGAGATGAAGCAGAGCCCGCCGTCGGGCAACGGGCAGGGCCAGTAGTCGTGGAAGGGGCCGTGGGTCAAACGCTTAACGCCGCTGCCGTCGGGGTTCATCTCGTGGATGTTGTAGTACTCGCCCTCCGTCGGCCGGTAGGCGAAGTATATCTTCGACATCTCGAAGTTGGCCATCGGGTTGCGGCATATTCCGTCGCCCGAGTTGAACAACTCGGTGAGTTGGCCTTCGCCCGGCTGGAAACGGCCGTCCTTGCGCGGCACGGTCAGCACGCAGACGCTGCCGCCGGGTCGCCAGGCCGAATCCAACAGTACGCTGTAGTTGTGCGAAGGGCGGAACGCCTGGCGCTTCACTAAGAGTATTCGCTCGATCGGCGCCAAGTCGGGCTCGCGCATGAAGAGCCGTCGCTTGGCCACTCGGGCTTCGAACAGGGCCGCCCGCTCAGCCATCAGGTCCGGCTGCTTGGCCGCCAGAAGCTCGGCGTGCCGGCGGCGGAACCCGGCCAACTCGGCCCGCTCCTTGCTGACGTCGCGCTCCTTGGCCGCGAAGCGCTCGGCCATCTCTTCCATCAGCTTCAATGTCCGTCCCAACGGATCGTAACGGAACAGGTTCAACACGTGGGTGTAGCCCGCGTCGTCCTCGATCTTCAGCGCGTACTCGGGCCCAATCGGTCCGTCTTGGGCCGGTATGGAGATGGTCTTCGATTCGCCCGCCGCCAGCGACATCCGACCGGCGGCTCCAAACGCTTCGCTCGCCAGCTTGATTGGCTTGGCGCCGGTCGGCAACGTCAGGCGGACGCGGAACGTGCGATTCACACAGGGCGACACCTCGGTGATCGACAGCGGCGAGAACGCAAAATGTACCGGCCGACCGGCTGCCACGGTATGCCGACCGCCCATGCCCAACCCCACGCGAATCCCCAGCGTTTGGCAGTTGGGAAACAGCTTCAGCGGCAGGCGGATTTCGCAACAGGTGAGCGATTCGTCGAACGCTCCTTCGACGGGCGTCGACTCCTTCAGCTTGAAGCTGCTCCGTCCCTCGACCTCGTAGGTGTTGAACACGAACCCCTTCTTCGTGTAGGCCACCACGCCGCAACCGCCGCCGTCGTCGCTCGATACCACTGCAACGTGACCGCTGAGAAGGCGATTGGTTTGGATGGCAAGCAGCAGATTGTCGCCGAGGTGACCGGCCGTCACCGTGTACGAGACCAGCGGGCCGGCGTCGAAATCGTACGGGTCGGCCACGCGGACCACGCCGCGCGAAGCGTTTTTCCAGCAGGCGTCGTCCAAAACGCCGTCCAGCTTAGGCTCGCCGGCAAGCGGCGCCAGCGGCAAGCGGTCGTCGTCCACGTGGGGCGGAAACACCTTTTCCGGATAGGGCGTTCGCAGCAACCGCTGCGCCAGATCGGCCCGGCCGAAAGCCTTCAGCCAGGCGTGTTCCTCGCCCAATAGCGCGTACCGAAGCAGTTCATCCACCCGCGACTTCGACTCGACCAGCCCGGGCTCGGGCAGCGGCCCGATCCGCTCGACCGGGATGGGCTCCTTCTGACCGTAAATCTCCAGTTCGTCTATCCGTGCCAAACCGCCCGTGCTTGCGTCGATGGCGATCCTAACCCAGCGTGCCTGTATCGGCTTGAACTTGAATGCCGTGCGGACATGAGCCGGCTGTCCGCCCGATTGTTTGTGGACGACCGTCCAACTCGGGGCCTTGGTGTCGGCGTTGTATTGCGTGGCCGCGAGGATGGAGAAGGCCGCGGCGCCACGGTCGGAGTACTGGCGGGAGCTGTCGCTTCCGAAGGCCACGTTGTAGACCCAATAGACATCGCCCAGGTCGATCTCGGCCCAGCAAGGATCGGAGCCGCTAATCCAACTGTGCGAGTTGCCCGCCAGGCCGTCGTTGAGATGGGCGATCTTGTGGATGTCGTAACCCGATATGACGGACGACGCGGCCGGCTTCGCCTTCGGACCCAAGGCCAGATTGGCGAATTCCAATTCATCCTGCCTGGGTGCTCTGATCGGCTCGGTAATCGGCGCCTCTTCGACGGCGATTATTCCGCCCCGGCTGATTGTCGGCGGTGGCGATGGATTGGGAACGTTGCCCGAAAAACCGCCGTGGCTCTGGCGGCGAACCACAACGGCAGCCGCCTTGGCCGACACCTTCTTGACCGTCGTCCATTGCTTGCCATCGGAGGAGAGTTGGACTTCGAAGCGGACGGGCACCCGGTCGGCATACTGCCGGTTGCGGTCGCGGGAGAAGACAACCTTGGCAAGCGTGGCCGGCTTGGCCAATTCGATTTGAGCCCACTCGTTCGCGCTGCCGGTCGGGATCCAACTGTGCTCGTTGCCGTACTGTCCGTCGTTGAGATGCTCGGTCCGGTGTTTCGGATTGGCCGCCATGCAGGATGACGCCGTTGCCTTGGCGCCGTGCTTGGCCAGGGCGAGGTTGTCCTTGCCCTTCTCGGCGTATACTTCCAGTTCGTCGACGCAGGGCTCGCCGCCAGTTGTCGCTTCGACCAGGAAGCGAACGAACCGCGCGTTGGCGGCGGGAAAAGTCACTTCGTTCGGCTTGTCGGAGTGGACGAGTATTTCAGCGCCAAACGCGGCGCCGGCCACGCACCATCCAAAACAGATTGCCGCCACAAAGGTCCTTCTATTCTTACGCATCGGTTCTCTCCGTTGTCGGTTGTTGTTTACTGTTGCGCACAAGTCTCCCCTCTCCCTTTGGGAGAGGGGCCGGGGGTGGGCTGATGAAAAGTTAGGCGACTGGGTAAACTGGGGAATATTGGTATTGAAAGACTCCTACGCCAGTGACACCCGGCGAGTCGCTGTTTATGAAGAAGCTCGCCGCCGCCACGCACGGTTAGCAAGAAACACACATGAAGAACATTTTCATCAGCCCAGGCCGGGGGTGAGGGGCGTCGTGAGTCCTAATAACCGCAAGTACGTGAAATCAATAGCTTCCTCTGGTTCGCCCTCACCCTAACCCTGGGCTCCCGAAAATGTGAGGTTATGGGGAATTCGTTTTC
>CAZDHN010000678.1:0-3577 GCA_964505115.1 uncultured Planctomycetaceae bacterium | reverse complement strand
GTAGATTAGTGTTCCTCCGTTGTCTGGGCACTCTTATTGACTTGACCAAGTTATTTTGACGCGGAACCTAACCGCTTTAGCGCGGCCCCTTGGGCCTTCCGGATTGGTCGTTTCGCGACAGTCCCAGGGCTGCGCCCTGGGCTATGATAGCGCGGCCCGTTGGGCCTGAAGCCGAGGAACAAAACCGGACCAAAATGAACACCACATTACTCCTCATTTTCGGGAGCCCAGGGCGAGGCTCCTGCCGAGCCGGGAAGTAAGGAATGATGGCTTGTCGAATTTGGCTCGGCGGGAGCCTCGCCCTCCCGAAGCAAGCAGGGAAAAGGGAGTTGCGTCGGAAGACCTCGACGTCTCAGTCGACCAGCGATTTGCTGACCAGCACAACATCTTCTTCCTGGTCGCGTTTGAGCTTGAAACCCCGACCGCGGAACGTGGCCAGCATGCGGCGGTTGTTCTTCGAGGTTTCGGCGACCACTTTCGTGACGCGCCACCTTTTTGCAACTTCCAGGCAGTAGTCGGTCAGCAGCGAACCCAGCCCACGCCCGTGCCAGCGGTCGGTCACGATCACGGCGTACTCGGCCACCTCGTGGTTGACGTCGGCCACCAGACGGCCAACTCCGACCAGCTTCCGCTCGCCACTTTCTTCCACCTCGGCCACGATGCCGATTTCCCGATCGTAGTCGATGAAACAATATCGGGCGGCCATCTCGTGCGTGGTCTGCTTGAACAGGTAGCTGAACCGCGAGCGGATCGTCTCCATCGAGCAGTTCGCCAAGAGGTCGTGCCACATCGGCTCGTCTTCCGGCTTGACGGGACGCAGGATTACCGGCGTGCCGTCCTTCATCTTCCGCTCCGTTACAAACTCGTCGGGATACGGCCGGATCGCCAGATGGGCATACGGAATCGCCGAGTGGACGACCAGATCGCGGTCGACGACCACTCGGGCGTCCAGCGCGACGGCGCCCTCGGGCGTAACCAGCAGCGGATTGACGTCGATCTCTCGAATCTCCGGGTAGTCGGCCACGAGGTAAGAGAACCGCATCAAGACCTCGATCAACCGGTCGATGTCGACGGCCGGCTTACCCCGATAGCCCTGCAACAGCGGCCACGATTTGAGCGATTCGAGCATCCCGCGAGCCAGCGATTCGTTAAGCGGCGGCATCCCCAAGGCGCGGTCGCGAAACACCTCGGCCGCCACTCCGCCCGCCCCAACCATTATCACGGGCCCAAAAACCGGATCCTTCTTGGTTCCCACGATCAACTCGATGCCGTTGGGGTCCGTTACCATCTTCTGAACGGTAACCCCCAGAAGCTTCGCGTCGGGTCGCTTCTCGGCCGCTTCCTTCATCATCCGGTCGAAGGCGCGTCGCATGTCGTCGTCGTTGGCAAGGTTTAGCGCGACACCGCCCACGTCGGTCTTGTGAGTTATTTGCGGCGAGTGAATTTTCATCACCACCGGATAGCCGTACGTTCGGGCTACGTCGACCGCTTCGTCGCGGGATCGGGCCAGATGCGGCTTGGTTACCGGTATTTCGTACGCCTCCAGGAACGCCTTGGAGACGTTTTCCGAGAGTATGTCGCTCCCCTCGGTAAGAATCGTGTCGAATACGCCTCGCAGCCGCTTGCGGTCCAAAGTGAAAGCGACCGGCATGTCGCGCGGCGTTTCGTGGAGAATAGTGAGGTTTCGGGCGTAGGAGACCAGATGCATGAACGCGCGAACGGCCTTCTCCGGCGTGGTATAGGTGGGTATGCCCGCCTCGTTGAGCAACTGTATCCCTTCGGCGACCATTAGGCCGCCCATCCAAACCGCCAATACCGGCTTGAAGCCGCGTGCCGCCGTCTGACTCAAGGCGTGGGCGGTGGCGGTTGGATCGGTCATCGCTTGCGGCGTAAGGATCACCACCACGGAGTCCACGCCTTCATCCTTCTGTATAACCTCGAGCGTTTTGGCGAAGCGGTCGGGTGGCGCGTCGCCCAGCACGTCGACCGGGTTGCCGTGCGACCAGAAGGGCGGCAGGAACTCGTTAAGCTTCGCCAGGGTATCGTCCGAGAGCGTGGCCATCTTGCCGTCCAAGGCAATCAGCGCGTCGGTGGTCATTACACCCGGCCCGCCCGCATTGGTGATGATCGCCAGCCGATCGCCCTTGGGCGGTTGCTGCCGCGCCAACAGCTCGGCGCAGTCGAACATGTCGTCGACGTCGAATATCCGCACGATACCCGCCCGCTGAAACGCCGCCTCGTAGACGGCATCCACTCCGGCCATCGCCCCGGTGTGCGACGCGGCCGCCTGTGCCGACTCGGCGAACCGGCCCGCCTTGTAAGCGACGATCGGTTTGGTTCGTGCGAAAGCCCGGGCAGCCGACATGAACTCGCGAGCTTCGCTGATCGACTCGACGTAGAGGATTATCGACTGCGTATCGGTGGCCGAGCCGAAATAGTCGATCAGATCGCCCATGCTCACGTCGAGCATGTTGCCCACCGATACGAAATACGAGAAGCCGATCCCCTCCTCGAGTGCCCAATCGAGCACGGAAGTGCAAAGCGCGCCGGATTGGGAGATGAATCCGATGTGTCCCTTCTCGGGAGTTGCCGCCGCGAAACTGGCATTCAAATGGATGCCCGGCACCATGATGCCCAAACAGTTGGGTCCCAGGATCCGCATGCCGTCGAACTTGCGCTGCTGTTGGAGGACCTGCCGTTCAAGCTCCTTGCCCTCCTCGCCAATCTCGCGGAATCCGGCCGAGATCAGCACAATACCCCGCGTGCCCGCCTCGCCACACTCGCGGATAATATCCGGCACGGTTGGGGCGGGCGTGCAGATCACCGCCAGATCGGGGGCATGCGGCAAGCTGGCTAAATCCTTGTAGGCCTGAACGCCCTGGACCGATTCTCGCTTGAGATTGACCGGGTAGACCACCCCACGGAAACCGGAGCCGATCAGGTTATTGAGAACCGTATAGCCGACACTGGTCGGAGTGTCGCTGGCACCGATGACGGCTACTCGATGCGGATCGAATATCTTATCCAAGTTCTCCGTGGTCACTCTTCTCGCTCCTGACCGGTTTCCGTTGCCAGAAATTGCACAACCGAGGAAACCTATCGCATACGTAACCGTTGACGGTATAAAGTACCGGCTGAACGGAAGTCATCGCAAAGTCGCGGGGTTCGCAATATTTCACGCCGTAAACGGCTACCGCTACACTATATACTACGTCGACGTAGAGTGTGAAAGTGATAAGGATCAGGCTGCCACGTTAACTTGCGCGGTCTTGGTGAATCATGTGGCCCATGGTGATTGCAGTGAGAGTGCCGATTGCGACGACGTTGCGGACGAGTGGCCTCGCCCCCGCCGCGTGGGCACGAATTAGTCTACCTCAAACGACCCTCGCTCTATTCTTGTCCAATACTTGACTGGTCGCGTGCCGCGCGTTCGTCAAACGCCTCTTGGCATGGCAGCGCCACTTTCGGGATGGATACCATGCGTAAGTGCTTACCCCCACTGGGCTTGCCCCAGTGGAAACAGGGTCTGCAAACTAGAGACGCGAGTTCCGCCCTTCTGTCCGGTCTCCGCTCGCTT
>CAZDHN010000677.1:0-3590 GCA_964505115.1 uncultured Planctomycetaceae bacterium | reverse complement strand
TCATTCCACAAATATCAGTTTCCCCGAGAAATACGCCTATTTTCGGGAGCCCAGGGCGAGGGTGAGGGCGCATTAGAGCAAACTGATTCATTCACGACATCGGTGGCCACTGAGTCCGCTTTGCCCTCACCCCCGGCCCCTCTCCCAAAGGGAGAGGGGAGAACTTCCCATCTCAAGCAAAAGATAGGCAAGCGTGGCGGAGGAGGGTTGCTTAACGGGGGCCGGTCGATAATAGTTGAGGGAATAGCTGGGGCGACGAAAGGGGACAGGTCCATGTTTTCGGCTTGCACGTCCAGTAGGATGGACAATCAATCGACCGAAAAATGGATCAGTCCCCAGCGTAGGGGCGCCAGCGTAGACGTGACAAGAACAAGAAGGGAATAACACCATGATATCGAACCGAAGTCTGATCGTTGCGGCGGCCGTGTTGTGCTTGGGCGCCGCCGGCGCGATTGGGGCCGACGACCCGCGGCCTAACATCCTTTGGATAATCGGCGAGGACCTCAGTCCCGAGTTGGGCTGCTATGGCGATAAACTCGTCCGTTCGCCGAACCTCGACCGGTTTGCCAGTGAAGGCGTGCGATTTACCGAAGCCTTTACGACGGCGCCGGTTTGCTCGGCGTCGCGGTCGGGTTTTATGACGGGCATGTACCAGACGTCGATCGGGGCGCACAACCATCGAAGCCATCGCCGCGACGGCTACCGGCTGCCCGAGGGAGTGCATGTAATCACCCACTACTTCCGTCAGGCGGGCTATTTCACGGCCAACATCCGCACGGCCGCGCCCGGCGTAAAAGGCACCGGCAAGACCGACTTCAACTTCAACGTGGAGAAACCGTTCGACGGCACCGATTGGAATCAGCGTGGGCCGGGCCAACCGTTCTTCGCGCAGGTGAACTTTCCGGAGACGCATCGCAACTTCAAGCGAGCCAAGGAGAACCCGGTCGATCCCGACAAAGTTAAGCTGCCGCCCTACTATCCCGACCATCCAATCGCGCGGGAGGATTGGGCCCTCTACCTCGACACGGTCAACTACCTGGACACCAAGGTCGGAGCCGTGCTCAAGCGGCTCGACGACGAGGGGTTGGCCGAGAACACGATCGTGGCCTTCTTCGGCGACCACGGCCGGGCACACATGCGCGGCAAGCAGTGGCTCTACGACGGCGGCATCCGCGTGCCGCTGATCGTCCGTTTTCCCAAAAAATTCCGCACACAGCGCTGTCGCGAGCCGGGCAGGGTCTGCAACTGCTTGGCCAGCGCGATCGACATATCAGCTTCGTCGTTGGCTTGGGCCGGTATTGCGATTCCGCCGAAGATGGAAGGCCGACCGCTGCTATCGGCGGGCGGAAAGAAACGCGAGTTCATCGTGGCCGCTCGCGACCGCTGCGACGAGACGGCCGACCGCATCCGCTGCGTTCGCACGAAGCGCTACAAGTACATCCGCAACTTCCATCCCGAGCGGCCTTACACGCAACAGAACCGCTACAAGGAACGCCAGTACCCCGTGCTCCAGTTACTAAAGGACCTTCACGCCGAGGGCAAGCTGACGCCGGAACAGGAACTGTTCATGGCCCCGCGCCGTCCGGCCGAAGAACTGTACGACCTGCAAGCCGATCCGCACGAAGTAAAGAATCTGGCCAACTCGCCCGAGCATCAAGCTGTTCTAAAAGACATGCGGGCGAAGCTGTAGGCTTGGATCGAGGAGACGGGCGACCGGGGCCAAATACCAGAGGACCCGGCCATCCAGGAATATTGGGAGAACCAGCAGATCAGAAGGCACGCGCGCCGCAAGAAAGAGAAGTAGCGGCCGCCCCTTGCCGGCGGTATTGATCCGGCGTCATCCCCACGAGCCGTTGGAAGGCTCGTCGCAGGTTGCGCCCCCCGCCAAAGCCGCAGTCCCGCGCCAACTGCTCGATCCGCAGTCCCGGCTGGCCCAGGAGCAGTTGCTTGGCCCGCTCGACGCGGGCTCCGCAAATATACTCGTGGGGCGAGCAGCCGAGCCGCTGCCGAAAGCGGTACTCCAGCCAGCGCCGCGATACCGGGACGTCGCGGACCAGATGCTCCACCGTAAAGGGCTCGTTGAGGTGGTCGTGGACGTATTGCACGGCCGGGACGAGTTCCGCGTCATCGATGGCAACGATATTCGTGGACTGCCGGGCGACCACGCCGTGAGGCGTCACCATGATGTCGCGTTTTGTAGATCGTTTCCGCGACATCAGCCGATCCAGCAATTGGGCGGCGCGGTAGCCGATTTCCCTGCCGTTGCGCGCCACGCTGGTCAACGTCGGCTGGGCTTCCTCGCACAGCAGCAAGTCGTTACCCACGCCCAGCACCGCCACTTCGTGCGGCACGTGCCATCCCATTTGTCGGCAAGTGTCGATGACCATGCGGGCAAGGACATCGTTGCCGGCCATGACGGCCAGTGGCCGTTGCATAGGACTCAGCCAGCGTCGAAGATCCTCCTCCCAATGGTGCCAGGTCCCCTTTGGGTCGGTGGTTCCCGCGGTCCTCAAAATCGCGCAGGGATATCCGTCCTGGTCGATGCGATCCGCAAACCCTTCGCAGCGCTCATTGGCGAAGTGGAAACGCTTGAGCCCGTAATACGCAAAGCGGCGGAACCCGCGCTGGAGGAAGTGTTCGGCGGCAAGCCGACCGATAGCCCGATAGTCGTTCGTCACGCGCGGCAGTTCTGCCCGGGTCAGGGCGCCCCAGATATCGACGACGGGCAGGCGTAGTCGGGCGGCGGCGTTCGCGTCACGGCGGTCGAGAATGCCGGCGATCACCCCGTCCCCCCGCCAACCCTTCAGAGACAGTACCGACAGCGTCAGCGCCTCCGATCCGTACACGAACGTCCAGGGACCGTGCTCCCGCGAGTACTCCAATATCCCGGCGACTATTTCCTGGCTCACTCCCACCGTGATTGGAAACGCGAGGGCAATCTGTCGGGTTCTTGCCATGCATTTATCTTGCCATAAGGCGCCCGCCCACGGTAGGGGTGTGCGTAAATTGTCCGCAATGTTTGCGTGAAATGGTATCTTTGCGCTGGACATTGTGCAGGTTATAGTGATGGTACTGGCGCAATTGAAAAGGCTTACAGTCCGACACGGTAATACAAGGAGTTCATGCTATGAGGTACGCGAAGACCATGCAAATTCTGCTGAGTGTTGTGATCGTATTGGCCTGCTGCTATCCCGGATTGGCCGCCGCCATCATGCCGTCAAAGCCGGCCTATTCCTGGCTCTTCGACGAGGGCACCGGTTCCACGACCACCGCCTTTACCGGCGGACACGACGGTACTCTGCAAAGCGGCGCCACGTGGTCCACCGAGGTGAAGTTCCCCTACGCGGGGAACCGGTCGATCGATACAAGCGCCGCCGGAGCGTCCGGAGTGACGGCCCCAGGGAACACCGTGGGAACAGCCGGGGCGATCTCGATGTGGGTTCACTTCGAGTACTTCTCAGACTACGCCTACTTGCTGGATTCCGCCTCACCACGTTCTGTTTTCCAGTATGTCGGCTTTACAAGCGGAGTGGGAGACCAGGGGGCGATCAACAACACCGTGATCACGACTGCCGACTGGGCCAACACGA
>CAZDHN010000676.1:0-3598 GCA_964505115.1 uncultured Planctomycetaceae bacterium | reverse complement strand
GCGGCCTTTATGTAGATTGGATGATAGACCGAGGCACAGGCGATAAGCACCACGTCGACGTCGCTTGCAATGACTTTCTTGTATCCGTCCAGCCCGGTGAAACAATGGTCGTCGGCGACGGCCACCTGGTCGGGTTTGACTTTCTTGAGTCGGTCGCGGCTGCCGAGCGACTTGTCGGCAAACACGTCGGCCATGGCCACCAGGACGTTCTTGGGGTGGCCGTTCATGGCGTTGCCGGCCGCTCCGCTACCCCGGCCGCCGCAGCCGATCAGGCCGAACTTGATCGTGTCGTCACCGGCCGCGTGGGCCGACCGCTGGATTGCCAGCCCGCCGACCGTGGCCGCCCCGATTGCGGCGGTCGAGGTTCTGAGGAAATCGCGTCGCGAGGAACGCCCCGCTTCTTGGGTTCTTTTTGAGTTGCTCACAATTATTCCTTCCGAGTGATGGTGGGTTGATGGTCGCTATTTCGGATCCCTTGTCGGGCCTCGCTTCACTTGAGCAAGCGGTCGATCAGATACGCCACGTAGTTTTTGTATTTCGGATGAGGCCGCTCCGGATGGACAAGTACCACGTCGACATCCGCGGCTTTGAGCCGTTCTTCAAGCTTGATGCCCATGATGCCCGAGTGCGTCGGATCCTTCGGCGAGGAGCCGACGACCGGCTTCTCGCCACCGTAGAACATCGCGATCGGCGGATCGCCTTTGGAGACGTGCTCGATTGGCGAATACTCCTTGATCCACTCCAGGACTTCTTCACGTTTGTCGAACAGGCTCTGAAAGTTCGGCAGACCGAAGGCGTGGGCGCCGTACCTGTAATTCGGCATCCACTGGCGTAACTCCTTCGGATCGAGCGATACCTGGGCTCCGTTGACGGCGGCACAGTAAAGCCGGGTCGATTCTCGCGCCACGGGGTCGTCGCTCTTGGGGTCGGCCATGTCGTCGTGAAAAGCGAGCCAGAGCGAAGTGCAGGCGCCGGCCGAGCCTCCGGTGGCGCCGATGCGCTTCTTATCGAGATTCCACTCGGCGGCCTTGGATCGAACGAATTGCAGTGCGCGGGCGGCGTCTCCCAGCGGCGCTTTCACCGGAGGCACAACCTTGTCCTCGACGCCGTTCTGGACGTAGCGGTAGTTGATGGCAACAACCGAGATACCCTTGTCGAGGAAGGCTTTCGGATTGGTCCTCTTGCTGCCGCCCTGCCAGCCGCCACCGTGGATGTAGAGCACGACCGGTGTCGGCTTGTCCGACTTCGCCTGGTAGAAATCGAGGACTTGTCGCGGATGGCTACCATAGGCCACGTCGATGAGTGGCTTGGTTTCTTCGGCCTGGCTGGGCAGCCCGAGGAAAAGTATGACGATTAACGGAACAATGCGATTCATGAGGTAGGCTCCTTGAAAGTGTTTGGGGATTCTGGGTTTTTAGTGGCAGAACGCTGCTTGGGGCAGTGGTCGGGTGATGGCTAGTAGTGGGAGGTGCGTTTTCGGAACAAAGGGGAGTTGTAGTTGATGTTCTTCAGGGAACCTCGCGGCTGGCATTCGTTGTCTTCCAGGCCGGTTCACCGGCCTTTTCCGCCGAAGGCGGTCTTAGGCCCATGCTTTAGCACGGGTTTGCAATGCAGGACATCCCTCGATTGTGTTTCCCGTTCCCACCCCGCCCGCCGCCGCCTTCGGCGGCGGGCGGGGTGGGGATGTGGCGCGCGCGGCGATCCGCCCAACCCGACGTAAACGTCGGGCCTACTACCGCCTTCGGCGGAAAAGGACCGTAAACGGCCCTAAGTGATCCCGCTATTAACATCAGCCACTATAATCCCAGTAGAGTCAGTGTTTGTCACAATCAGTCGATTGATGGCCGGTGGTTAATCATACAAACTTGGTTATGCCCGGCATCGCCAGTGGATAGCTGCCGTCGGCGTTGGGCATGACCGGCGGCGTGGCGTCCCAAGTGTACTCCTTCGGCGAGAGGTTTTCTTTGGAGTTCATCGCCTCGTCCCAGGTGATCGCCTTGCCCGTGTAGGTAACCATCCGGCCGAGGATGGCCAACATGGTGCTTCGCGCCATGTAGAGTCCGTTGTTGATGGGCTTGCCGGAGCGGATAGCCTTGAAGAGGGCTTCGTGCTCGGCCACGTACATATTGATCTTGGGGCCTTTGTAGCGCCAGGGGTTCTGGCCTTCGATGCGGAACTTGATCACGTTGCAGGTGCCCTTGCTGCCCAGCACGTGGTCGGAAACGTCGTTGTAGCAGCCGGTCTGCCGGCGGCACTGGGAGAAGACGCGCACCCCGTTGGCGTACTCGTAGACCACGGCGTGATGGTCGAAGATGTTGCCGATCGCCTCTTCGGAGCGGACCTGCCGTCCGCCCACGCCCCAAGCGCGCTCGGGTGGCTCGTCGCCCAGGATCCAGGCAGCCTTGTCGAGACTGTGGATGTGTTGCTCGACGTTGTGGTCGCCGGAAAGCCAGGTGAACGGATACCAGTTTCGCATCTGGTACTCCATCTCGGTCCACTCGGGCTGGCGATCCTTGTTACGCGACCAGGGCGCGCCGCAGTTGTAGGTGGTTTGAATGGCGACCACGTCGCCCACCGCGCCGTCGCGCACCCGCCCGATTGTTTCCTGGATGCCCTGGTGATAACGCCAGCAGAGTCCGGAGACGATACTGAGGTTCTTCTTCTTGGCCGCCTCGCAGGCGTCGAGAATGGCGTGGACGCCGGGCGCGTCGACCGCAACGGGCTTCTCGCAGAAGATATGCTTGCCGGCGTCGACGCAGGCCTTGAGGTGCTCGGGTCGGAAGTGGGGCGTCGTACCGTGTACGATCACGTCGACGTCGCTGGCCAGCAGCTTCTTGTAGGCGTCGAACCCGGCGAAGCAATGATCGGCGTCGACGGCCACCTGATCCGGCTTGATCTTCTTCAGCCGCTCAAGACTGCCTTCCACCTTATCGGCAAAGGCGTCGGCCATGGCGACCAGCTTGGTGTTCTTGTCGGCGTCCATGGCGTTGGCTGCCGCGCCGGTCCCCCGGCCACCGCAGCCGATCAGGCCGATCTTCAACACGTCGCTACCCGCCGCGTGGGCCGAGCGGCTAACGGCCAAACCACCGGCGGTCGCCGCGCCCAGCGCGGCCGTGGTGCTCTTCAGGAAATCGCGTCGCGACTCGACTGTCTTTGACATGATGGCTCCTCTGGAAGGCTGGTATTTTTCAGATGCGGGAAATCCGGAAGGTCGTGGCGATCTTCACGGCGGGACCTCTATGATAGCCATCCGCAACGGGGGGAGCAAGCCGGTTCCGGATTACGGGGGAAATCAGGGCGAATAAGGAAGGAAAAAGGGAGAAATGGAAAAAGGGGAAAGCGACGGAGTAAATTGTCGGGGGCGTCGAAATGGCTTGGTTGTTTCGCAAGTTTCTTAAGGGACTTGAAACCTCCTCTCAACGTTTTCCCCTTTTTCCATTTCTCCCTTTTCCCCTCTCCGTCTTCCAGTTTTCCCCACAAAAAAAGCCCCGCCGGGTATTGGCGGGGCTTTGGGTTGCCGTTGGTACGTAACGTCGCTCGCTCAGACGAACTTCGTTACGCCGGGGATGGCCATCGGGTAACGGCCGTCGGGGCCGGG
>CAZDHN010000675.1:0-3608 GCA_964505115.1 uncultured Planctomycetaceae bacterium | reverse complement strand
ATTGAAGGGCGTCGGCCGGCCGTGGTCGCGCTGCATTCCACGGTCCACCATACGATCCGCCAGCCGGCCGGCGTGGAAGGGCGACCGGAAAAAGCCTTCGGACTGAAATTCGCCAAACTCGGCTACGTTACCTTCTGCCCGCGCAACTACCTTTGGCCCCGAACCAAGCAAACCAGGGCCGAGCGGAAGCGAACGAACCAGGTAAGCATGTTCGAGACCCGGCATCCGGGCTCGAAGGGCATGGCCAAGATGCTCTTCGACGCCAAGGTGGCGGTCGACATCCTGGCGGCCATGCCGGAGGTGGATCCCGGCCGCATCGGGTCGGTCGGCCATTCCTTGGGCGCGAAGGAGGTGCTCTATCTGGCCGCGCTTGACGAGCGAGTGAAGGTGACCGTCAGCAGCGAAGGTGGAATCGGCACCTCATTCTGCAACTGGTACGCCCCCTGGTACCTGGGCGAAGACGTTCGCAAGCCGGGCTTCACGCACGAGCATCACGAGGTGCTCGCGCTGGTCGCGCCCCGGCCGTTCCTGCTCCTCGGGGGCGACAAGGCCGATGGCGCTCACAGTTGGCCGTTAATCGAGGCCGTCCTGCCCGTCTACAAACTTTACGGCGGCAGGCCCCGAGTCGGCCTGTTCAATCACCAAAAGGGCCACGCCGTCCCGCCCGAGGCCGAAAAGCGAATCTACGAGTGGTTCGAGGCCTATTGCTGACGTACTACAACTCGGCCAGCGCGCGGTTGATCAGCTCGACGGCGCGGGCTTTCGAGGCAACGTCCCAGGCGAAATGATATTCCAGCCCCGGGCGGAGGAAGCAGAGCGTTAGCTCGTGTGGCGGAGTGCCGAGTATCCGCTCGGCGGCCAGGCCGTAGAGCAACATCTGCATCTCATAATGGGCGGCCGTCGATTCCAGCGACGCGGAGTCCGTCCGGTTTGTCTTGTAGTCCAACAGATGCCAGCGACCCTCGGCGTCTTCGTACACGCAATCGATGTAGCCCCGCAGGTATCGGCCGTCGCCGTTGGAAGCATCGCCGTTGGAAACATCGCCGTTGGAAACATCGCCGTCGGGCGGCCAGGCCAGGAGAAACTCCAACTCGGGATAGACCCGCCGCGCCTCGGCAATCTTGGCGACGCGCGGCGAGGCGAGGAACCGCTCGATCATCTCGATCGGTTCCTTGAGCGAAGCGCCCGAGCGGGGAAGATGCCGCGGCGCGTGGCGGCCGACCAATTGGGCAACATCGACCGGTTGGCCGAACTCGACGTCTTCCAGCACCGCGTGAACCAGCGTACCCAGCGAGAGCGGGTCGACCGTGGCGGCCGGCCGGACCGATTCAGTTTCGATCTCTTCGACTGGCGCCGCTGCTTGCTCCGACTCGTGCACCAGACCGCTCAGACGCGAGAAGGAATACTGCCGTCGCGCCCGCCTGTCGACCGCAATCGGTTCGAGGTACAGGGGCAGTCGACCCGAGCCGGCCTCGGCCAGTTCGGTCGCCTTCTCGGCAAGCTTTTCCAAGTCGCGCCGGGGTATTGCGCCGGGCTGCTCCGAAGCGAGCGACGGCCGCTCGGTTGTTACCGTTACCTCGGGCGGCGAGCAGCCGTCGGGCGGCGTTCGGCGGCAGCGGCCGGTTGTCGGCTCGAATTGCGAAACGAGTAGGTCCATCCAGGGCGTCTTCGTTTTGGTCTTGGCATTCTCTACTCGCTCGATGCCGGCCGAGAGGATCAGGTAGTCGGCCGCCCGGGTTGTGGCCACGTAGAGCAGGCGGACCATCTCGGCCTCTTCCTCTTCGTCCTGCTCGGCCTTGTACAAATCGAACCCGCCGGTGCCGTCCATCTTAACCATGGGCCCCAATTCGGGCGTGAAGGCCACGCTCCCCTTCGAGCCTTGCCTTCTTCGGGCGAGGTCGGTGACGACGACCACCGGGAACTCCAGACCCTTCGACTGGTGGATCGTCATCAGCCGCACCACGTTGGCCGCTTCCGGACAGGTGGCCGCCAGCGGCTCGTCGGGCTGGCGGACGACGAACTGGCGGAGCTCCGTGATGAAGTCGGCCAGCGAGAAGATGCCCGACCGGTCGAAGCTTCGCGCCTGATCGACCAATTTTCGCATATTGGCCAATTTCCGTTCGCCCAGGAACTCGCTCAACAGAACGGCGTCGTAGCCGGTTCGGTCCAGGGCAAGGTCGATCAATTGGGCAACCGGCAGCCGGTCCTTTTCAGCCCTAAGCTCGGATAATGTGGCCGCGGCGAACTGCACCCGGCGACGCTGTTCGTCGCCCAGTTGCGCGGGCGGCATGTCGGTCGCCAGCCCGCCGTTCAGCCCGTCCGGATGATCGCACAGCCAAAATAGTGTTTCATCTTCCAGGCCGAATATCGGACTGCGCAGCACGCCGGCCAGGCTAACCCGGTCGTTGAGGTTGGCGACGGCTTGAAGCAGATTCAGCAGATCGAATATCTCCTGCTGTGCGTAGAAGGCATGACCGCCGACCAGGTAGTAGTCGATGCCGTATCGGCGGAGCGCTTCCTCGTAGACGGCCACGTTCGATAGCGCCCGAAACAACAGCGCGATGTCGCCCGGCCTGACCGCCCTGGCCGCCGGCTGACCGGCTGCCGCGGCCTCCTCATCCCAGACGATCTTCCGGCCGCTTTCCAGCATCTCCTTCAGCCGTCGCGCGATCCAGTCGGCCTCGATGCGTCGCAGTCTGTCGGTTTCGCCCGCCTGCCTCGTGGGCGCGGGCGAATCGTCCGCCGGGTCCGACGCCCGGATGAATTCCACGGCCGGCCTGGGCGCGACCTGCTGGCGATACGCGCTGAGCGGTTCGTAGTCGGGTCCGAGGCTATCGGCGAACAGGCTGTTGACGAAATCGAGGATCGCCGGCTGGCTGCGGAAGTACAACGACAAGGGCATCCGGCCCGCTTCGGGGATCGAGTCGCGAAGCTGGCGGAACACCCGCGGATCGGCGCCGCGAAACCGGTAGATCGACTGCTTGTAATCGCCGACGAAGAACAGCTTACCGTTGAATAATCCCTCGCCAGACAGGGCCCTGACGAGCTCGACCTGCACGGGATCGGTATCTTGGAATTCGTCGATCAAGAGCAGGCGGAACTGCGAGGATATTCGCCGCCGCAACTCTTCGCGATCCGGCCCGACAAGCAACCGCTTGGCGTGAATCAGCAAGTCGTCGAAGTCCAACACCCCAAGTTCCTGCTTCTTCGCCCCGTAAGCCTCGTCCGTGTCGGCGGCGACCGCCAGCAGCTTCAGCGCCGTTTCAGCCGCCGCAATCGCTTCGCTCGGATCGAACTTCAATAGCGGGTCGCACTTCTTGAGCAACTCGCGGAGTTGTTGTGCCGCGTCGCGAAAGTGGAAGTAGATTTCGTCGCTCGGCCAAACCGCCTTCGAGCCGCCGCCCTGAACCCGAGCGCTATCGAGAATGGCCGCCACGTCCTCGGCCGGATGCTCGCTTTCGGCCAGATCGGGCAGCCGTTCCAAGAGAAGCTGGCAACGCTCGCACATCTTGGCATGGTCGGGCCGGTTATCGCCGAGAATCTCCAGCACCTCGGTTGCCGCCCGCGATTGGGCAATTCGGTGCAGCGTTCGCGGCATCGCCACCTTG
>CAZDHN010000674.1:0-3610 GCA_964505115.1 uncultured Planctomycetaceae bacterium | reverse complement strand
TGGCGAGACGCCAGTGGCACCCTGCAACCACCCATCAATTGGCGTGTTACCGAGCGCTAGCCGAGGTGGCAGGACGATCCCGCTCAACCAAACTTCCATTATCCCATGCCGTCACGGTGGTTTCAAGCCACCGGGTGGGGGGCTACCGACCCTTTGAAGCGTTGAAGCGGGTGGCGTCGGCCCGTTCGGCGCGGATTAGTTCGGTCAGCGCTTCGGCGGCTCCGTCGAGGTCGATCATTTCGGGTTCTTTGTCCCAGCGCCACTTGACCTCCAACTGGCCCTGCTTGAGACCCCGCGGCCCGATTACCAGGCGAAGCGGCACGCCCAGCAGATCGGCGTCCTTGAACTTCACACCCGCCCGAACGTCGCGATCGTCCAGCAGCACGTCCACGCCAGCCGCCGCCAGTTCGTCGTGCAATTGGTCGGCCACTTTCATGGTTTCGGCGTCGGTTACCTTGAGCGGTTCGAGCAGCACTTCGTAGGGTGCCAGCGAGATGGGCCAAATGATGCCGTTGGAGTCGTGGCTGATCTCGATCAAGCCGGCCATGATGCGGTTGATGCCGATTCCGTAGCAGCCCATTACAATGTCGTGAAGCTGTTCGTTATCGTCCAGGAACCGGGCGGCCAATGTGTGTGAGTACTTAGTACCCAGCTTGAAGACGTGTCCCACCTCAATGGCGTTTCGCAGCGCCAGCGTGCCACAGCAGCGAGGACACGGATCGCCCGTGCATACGTTGCGCAGGTCGGTGAACAAATCGACCTCGAAATCGCGGCCCGGATTTACACCGATGAAGTGCGCGTCGGCCTGGTTGGCCCCGGTAATCGAGTTGCGCATCGGTTCGATGTCGCGGTCGGCCAGGATCCGTATCTTCTCCTTCATGCCCGAGGGACCGGAGAATCCGACCGGCGCGCCGGTCACCTTTTCAATAACCTCGGGCGTGGCCAGCGCGAGCGAGTCGGCTTTGAGCGCGCGGCGGATTTTGCCCTCGTTGGCCTCGTGATCACCACGTATCAGCACGGCGACCGGCTGGCCGTCGGCTGTGTAGATGAGCGTCTTGATCATCTTCTTCGGCTTGCACTTGAGGAAGGAGCAAACCTGCTCGATGGTCGAAGCGCCCGGCGTGTCGAGCTTATGGATATCTTTCAAGTCGACATCCGGCACGGTGTCGTCGCGGGCACCCACATCGGCCCGTTCCAGGTTGGCCGCGTAGCCGCAGGTGGCACAATGGGCGACGGTGTCTTCGCCGTTATCGGCCGGGATCATGAACTCGTGGCTGGCGTCACCTCCGATTGGTCCGCTCTCGGCCTCGACCGGCAGGTAATCCAGCCCGCAGCGGTCGAAGATACGGCAGTAAGCCGCATACATTTTGTCGTAGCTCTTGCCGAGCGCCTCGACCGAGGTATCGAAGCTGTAGGCGTCCTTCATGAGGAACTCGCTGGTTCGCAGGACGCCGAAGCGGGGTCGTTCCTCGTTGCGGAATTTGTTTTGGACCTGATAGAGCGTTAACGGTAGTTGGCGATAGCTGGAGACGTGGCGGGAGACCAGATCGGTGACAACCTCCTCGTGCGTGGGTCCCAGGGCCATTTGCACTTTGCGGTTCTGGCGTCGCACGCTGAACTGGATCAGAACGTCGCCGAAGGCCTCTACCCGACCCGTTTGTTCCCAGAGCGAAATGGGTGTTAGGGCGGGCATCAACAGCTCGACCGCGCCGGCGGCGTCCATCTCGCGGCGGACGATTGCCTCGGCTTTGCGTAGCGAGCGCAGCCCCAGCGGCAGGTAGGTGTACGCCCCGGCCATCACCTGACCGATCATTCCGGCGCGGAGCATGAGCACGTGACTGGGGATTTCCGCCCCTTCGGGCGTTTCCTTCATGGTGGGTATGAGTGTCTGGGTCCAGCGCATTGGTCGATAGTTGGGTGCCTAGAGGAAAGGGAACTGAAAGAGACGCAAGAGGCCATTCTACGCCACCGCACGCCCCCGGGACAAGGGCTGCCGGGGATCCGAGCGATCCAACTTGTGGGTGGCTGAGCGGTATATCCGAGCGGCAGCGGACGCCGGAACACGTTTGTAGCTGGATTCGCAAGAATTCAGCCCGCGAGCGGAGATACGTCTGAATTCTTGCGAATCCAGCTACCACCGTGTTTCCGAATCATCCATATTCCGCAAACACGTTCCTGTGTCCGAGGCGGCTCCGCCGGGGCCCATCCCCTTGTGGCAAACCACCCGCGAGTCTAAAATTGACCGCTTGTCCGGTTTCTTCCGATTCGGAACCTATTCACGGGAAGGGCTTTTATGCCGCGACGTTACGTCAATGAATTCGGTCAGCAGGAAGCCGTGGATCAGGTCTTCATGGCCTCGGATAAGCAACTGCGGCCGAACCGGAACGGGAATCTCTATCTGCAAGTCGAACTCTCCGATCGGACCGGATCGATAGGCGCGCGGATGTGGAACGCCACCGAAGCGATCTACAAGTCGTTCAATAACGGTGATTTCATCCGCGTGGAAGGTTCCACACAGTTGTTCCAGGGGGCAATGCAACTGATCGCCACGCGGATGAGCCGGGTCGAGACAAGCGACGTGGACGAGGAAGACTTCGTGCTGCTGGGGCAGGTCGAGGTCGAGAAGCTGGTCGCGCGGATGGAAGAGATCCTCCGCGGGTTGGGCGATCCCCAACTTCGCACTCTGGCCGAGTGCTACCTCTTGGATGAAGAACTCATGGCCAAGTTTGCCCAGGCGCCGGCCGGAGTCAGGAACCATCACGCCTATCGAGGCGGGCTGCTGGAGCACGTGGTCAATTTGATGGAAGTCGCCACGCGCGTCTCGCCCTGTTATCCCGGAATTAATCGCGACCTGCTGGTAACGGGCGCGTTCATTCACGACTTGGCCAAGGTCGATGAGCTAACCTACCAGCGCGATTTCGCCTACGGTGACGAGGGGCAGTTGATCGGCCACTTGGTAATGGGCGTCGGCATGTTGGAAGCCAAGGTGCGCGAGGCCGAAAAGCTCTCCGGTGAGCCGATCTCCGACGAGACGGTCCTGCGGCTGAAGCACATGATCGTCAGCCATCACGGCCAGTACGACTACGGCAGCCCGAAGCTGCCCATGACACTGGAGGCGGTGGCCTTGTATTGCATCGATAACCTGGACGCCAAAGTGGCATCGTTCGAGCAGCAGTTGCGCGACGATCCGAACGTCGATAGCGCCTGGACACTCTACAACGCCAACCTCGGCCGGCGACTGTTCAAAGGATACGGTAGCGAGAACGAGTAGCGGCAAGCCTCATATAAAGCCGCGACCGTTGGTCGCGCGGGGGGCAAGAGGGGCGCGGTTATCCGGTGTTTTCAGCGCGACCAACGGTCGCGGCTTTATAATTGATCCGCGAAGATATCCCCTAGACGGTAACGAATCATGAAGGGCAGTGAACTGGAGCAGGCGATCGTCGAACTGGTCGGCCAACCGCGGTACAAGCCGGTCAAGCCTCGGGCAATCGCCCAGCGGTTGGGTATTGCCAAGGAGCAGGTCGCCGACGTGAAGAAGGCGATCAAGAAGCTGGTCAAGCGGGAACAGCTCGCTTGGAGTTCCAACCATCGGGTTGTACCGGCCGATCCA
>CAZDHN010000673.1:0-3612 GCA_964505115.1 uncultured Planctomycetaceae bacterium | reverse complement strand
TCCTGTTAATCCTGTCCAAAACTTCGTCAAGAAAACAAGCTTTCACGGGTTTGTATACGGATGTGTTGGGAAGCGCGCAATCATGCTGCTAGCATCATCTTATCCGTGAAATCCGTGGTCAAGTGCTTCAGACGGCTGAATAGTTACGGAAACGGTAATTATGGTTCCGGCTCGTCCGGATTAGGGATTAGGGATTGGGGATTGGGGATTGGGAACCGGGAGCCGTGCCATGTTTGCCGCCTTCAGTTGTATTGTGTTGTGCCTGTTGATTGTCACCAGTTCGACCAACGGCGCCGAGCCGCCTTGCTTGACGACGCTTTCCAACCCGGCCATCAAGTACGGCGTTCCGGACAAGCCCTACGTGATACTGCGGCGGGCCGGGATCGAGGCGGTGATTGCCGACAATCGGGCGGTCGACGACGAGGTGCTGCCCGGCCACCGTGCCGGCTATAGCGGGGTGGCCGCGCTGAAGCACGCCAAACGGCCGGAAACCCTCTTCATCCCGCCCTGTGGCGGCCTGAACTTCGAGCATATCCACGACGGGACCGTGCAGGACAGTGACGTACTGTTCGAGCCCCGGCGCGTGCCGATGGAGCTTCGCCTGATCGACGAGAATACGGCCGAGTTGTACCAGAAGCCCTCAACGCATTACCGCCTGGAAAGCTGCCTGCGCTACCAACTGCTTGAAGACGGCACGATCGAAATGACCTTCGAGTGCATCGCCCACAAGCCGACTTTCAGCAACGGATACATCGGTCTGTTTTGGGCCAGCTACATACACCAGCCGGAATCGCTGGACATCCATTTTATTGGCCATGCGGCCGACAAGGTTGAATCGTTGCGCATCCGTTCTAGGGGCCACCCAACCGACAAGCCCGGCGAGATCGGCTGGATCCGCGGCGTTACGCCGGCCCACGGCGTGCTATCGACGCACCTGGCAAGCGGCGATCGGCGGAACTTCAAACACGACCCCAAGTTCCCGCTCACGCTGGTCTTCAACCGATCGAAGTACCGCTACAGCGAACCTTGGTATTACGGCGTCAGCCACGGGATGGCGTTTGCCCAAATGTTCCGGCCGAAGGACGAGATTCGGCTGAGCCAATCGCCGTCGGGTGGAGGCCCGGGCAACCCGGCCTGGGACTTCCAATACATCATTGCCGACTACAAGCTGGGTCGGCGCTACCAGATGGTAATGCGGGCGATGTACCTGCCCTTCGAGTCGTCCGAGCAGATGGAACGGGCCACGGCCGGCCATCGCAAGGCACTGGCATCTCAGTAAAGCGTAGCCAGCCCCGGCCGGTTGCGAGCCTGTTTTGCCTTCTGCAGCAAATACCAGCCCCTCTGTCGACGGGTGTATTTCCGTTATTTTCCCGTTATACTGGTACTTTGCGAGTACTAGGGGGGAGAATTAGTCCGGAGAATCCGAACAGGCCACGCTATCTACTCTTGAGGCGTTTGGCCGGTAAGGTACATTGTCCTATCGACGATGGGTTTGTGTTTCCCCCCTCGAAACCGATCCTGGAGAAAGCATCTTGCCACGCGTGGTCAGACACATCTTGGTCCTTTCGCTACTGGTTGGCCTCTGCCCGGCATTTGGCCTGGCACAGGAGACGGGCATAACGCGCAAGCAGCACGCCTGGGGGAGTTTTTCGCCCGGCGCTTGGAAGCTCGTTCGCGTGATCACCGAAACGCTCGACGCCAAGGGCGAGGTGGAGAGCGCCAGCACGTCGGAAACCAAGACCACCTTGCTGGCGGTGGACGCCGGCGGCGTAACGCTGCTGATCGAGGCGATTGTCGAGGTGGCCGGGAAGCGTTTCGACGGCGAGCCACAAACGGTCAAGCAGAGTTTTTACGGCGAACTGGCTAGTCGGAAGATCACGGCCAAGAGCTTGAAGCCGGTGCAAGTGGTGATCGAGGGACGCAAGATTCCCTGCAACGTGCAGCAGTTGGAATTCAGCAACTCGACCGGCAAGACACTGACCACAATTTACCATGCCGAGAACGTGGCGCCGTTCATTCTGAAACGGGAAAGCAAGACCACCGATCCGGAAGGCAAGACCACGCTGAGCGAAACGAGCGTCAACGTGATCGCCCTGGACATGCCCTGCAAGGTCCTGGCGGAGATCAAGACGGCCGCTTACGTCAAAGCGGTTCAGAAGACGGCCAAGGGAACGGTCGTCACCTTGGCGATCACCTCGCCCGACGTGCCTGGCGGAATCATCAGCCACGCTTCCAAGGAGATCGACAAGAACGGCCGGCCGGTTCGCCGTAGCATTCTGGAGTTGACCGACTACGGCGACGAATCCGACTCCGAGCGTCCCGGCCTCTTCCGCCGCGGGCGAACCGTCCGACCACGCAAGACCACCCGCTATTCGCCATATTAACAAGTGTATTCATCACGCCTGGGGTTCGTATTGGGTGCCACTGCTGGCTTGTCCAGCAGTGCGAAGTGGAAAGCCGACAAAGACACTGCCGGGCAAGCCAGCAGTGGCACCCAAGCGTGACGAGTACGGGTCGGCTATTCACTCGGAACTGGCGTAGCTTCCGCGCCGATCGGGCCGCCGTCCGGACGAATTTTACGGGCCGGACTATCGGGCGCCAAGCGGTAATCTCCGTTTGCGGCGTCGACGAATCGAGGATCGGCGAAAAGCGAGTGCGCGTCCAGCCCCGTCGTCTTGCGATAATCGTCGAAACTGTCGAGCTTCTTCCCGAACCAGTTCGACATTACGCCGGATTGGCTGAACCAGAGGTTGTAGTCCATGTCGGGCAAGACTTTCCAGCCGTGTGTATATCGGCTACCCCACTCGGTTACGTTACAGAAGACGTTGTACTTCACCTCGATGCCCGACGTTACCGCCGTGTTGCTGTAGAACATCAGGTGACTTCCGTTGCGGTCCGGCCGCTGCGCGTGCGACCAAACCTTGCCCGCGTCGATGCAGGTGTTGTTCACGAAGCGAATGTTTTGCGTGAGCGCCGTTTCGGGATTGTTCCAGTATTCAAACGAGTACTCGGAATTCCAGATGAGGTTATTGCGGTAGGTGATATTGATCTGCTTCGACTCCGGCCCGCGTCCCTGGTTGGTCAGTGCGGCGTCGTAAACCTCCCAGATGCGGCAGCCCTCGACCAGATTATCGTGCGCTGCTCCCCAGAACTCGATTGCGTTTCCGTATCGCACCGGGTAGCCGTTTTTGGAGTGTTGGTGTCCCCCGCCGATGTAACCCAGATCGCAATTTCGGATGACCAGATGATGCGTATCGCCGCCCCCAAAGCCGTGAGCGGCGCCGTACTTGACGGCCAGACCGTCATAGATCACGTGGCTCGCGCCCTGTTGGCTGATTACGTGCCGTTTCATGGCCAGTTCGATGCTCTTGTGTAGCGTTGCCGGATTGGCCGGGCAGTGGAGATAAACCCGCCACGACGCGGCGTCGTAGTAGTAATCGTACGGCTTGTCGAGTTGGTCGACCGACCATTTCTTCCAGCCGCAAATCTTGCCGTGATCGAAGATAATGTTGCCCACGTCAACCGTCAGTGGATCGGCAATGTTCGGGGTGGCAAGATGCAGGCTTTGCGGCTGGAAGTCGAACTCCGCGCCCGCCGGCAGTATGCCGCCAA
>CAZDHN010000672.1:0-3612 GCA_964505115.1 uncultured Planctomycetaceae bacterium | reverse complement strand
CCGGCACCCAGGTCGAGCTTCACCCGGCCGAACATGGCCCGATGGTCGGCCTGATGCTCCGCGACAATCGCCTCAAAGCCCTTCGACACGGCGGCGGCAAGCTGCTTGCGACAGACGGCCGCCGGGTCCTTGTGGCGATAGGTCGTGGCCGAGGCAACGAACAGCGTCACCGAATCGGCGCCTTCGACGGCAAGCTTATCCTGCCGAGCGGTTACCCCGCCACCTTGGCAAACGGCCTTCAGATGTGCCTCGAACTTCATCCCCTGGCCGTCGTTACACGATCCGCGAAGCACCAGCCCGTCGGTGCCCTCAGCCACGGTCTCCGATTCCGCCGGGCGGTCCAGGGTGGCGGTCAGCGAGATTCGGCCCGGCTTGTCGCACGTCAACCGCACGGCGATGACCTGATCGATGGCCGTCGAGAAAACCTCGCGGGTGAAGCAGGCGTCGTCGACCCTATAAGCAACCCGGGCGACGCCCGCGTCGAGATCCAACTCGCGCCGGTAGTCGGTCACCTGCTTGACGGGCGGGCTTTCCAGCCAAAGGTTAGCGAGTATCTGATACGATTCGACCCGGCGGGGGATGCCCATCATCGTCTCTTCGGCCAGCTTGGTGGCCTCGGCGTTCTTCCCCTCGAAGAGCAGGCGGCGGACCTTTGGCAGTGCTTCCAGCGCCTTTGGGTTGTGGCGGTCCTTGGGTCCGCCGGCCCAAAGCGCGTCGTCGTTGAGTTGGATTCGCTCGCGATCGACGCCACCGAAGACCATACCGCCCAGCCGGCCGTTGCCGACCGGTAGCGCCTCGTGCCATTCGGCGGCCGGCTGCCGGTACCAAAGCGTCATGGGGTTCTTGGGCGAGGCCGCGACGGCCTGGCTACAGGCAATCAGTCCTAATAGCAGCGCCGTACTCGCGATCATGCTTTGGCCAAGAACTCGCATTGGTATTCTCCCGCGTTTGAACGAAAGGGATCAGAGTGTCAGATCGAAATCGAACACCAGTATACGGGCTTCGGCCGCGACACAACACCTATAAAGCCGCAGGGTGCCACTGGCGTTTCGCCAGTGCTGATTAGCCCGGAGCTTGTTCGTTGGTGTTCCCAAAGCCCGCCGCGCGTCAGTCGATTCGTGGCCGCATAGGAGAGAACCCGCACATACGCGCAACGATCTTTCGAAACACCAACGAGCAAGCCCCGGTTGGTATTGCACTGGCGAGACGCCAGTGGCACCCATCAAGCATGGTGTTACTGAGTACTATTGATCTTTGCATAGGGCGGCAGGGCCGCCAACCAAACCGGTTCTCCCGCGTTTGAACGAAAGGGATCGGATTCAACCGCCTTGCGGCTTATCGGCCGGGTCGAAGAAGCTGAGGATGAAGCCGACCAGGAGGATGCCGATGGCCCACATCGCTTCGTAGCTGCTGTTGTCGACGGCCCAGGAGAGGCTGGCGTAAACCATGAACAGGCTGGAGAGAACGAAGACGATCGGTATCCAGGGATATAAGAGGACGCGGTAGGGGCGTGGAGTATCCGGCTCGCGCCATCGCAAGACAAAGAGCGAAACGCCGACCAGCAAGAAGAATATCCAGAAGACGGGCGTGGTGAAGTTCACCAGGCTGCCGAAGCCGCCTTCGTAAATGCCGAAGCCGACGACCAGCGCCAAGGTGATCAGGCATTGGAACACCAGCGACCAGACGGGCGTACCCAACCGGGCGTTCCATTGGCCCAGGCGGGCGTAGAGTCGGTGATCGGTGCCCATGGCGTAATAGATTCGCGACCCGGCGAAAATCATCCCGTTGATTGCGCCAAGTGCCGAGATACAGATCAGCAGGCTGATTACCCGCCCGCCCCATTGACCCAACGGCCGAGTGAGCACGTCGGTCGCCACGGCGCCCGATTGGCACATTGCCTGGTATCCGAGTGCATGGATGAAGGCCAGATTGACCAGCACGTAAACCACGGTCACCATGACCGTGCCCGAAACCAACGCCCGGAGGATGTTCTTCTTGGGATCGCGCACCTCGGCCCCGACGTAGGCCATTTCGTTCCAGCCGCCGTAGGTGAAGAGGATGAATATCATCGCCAGGCGGAAATCGGCGCCGGCTAACTCTTTGAGGGGCGCGGCGGGCGCGGCGTTGGGAGAAGCGAAAAGCAGCCCGACCAGGCAAACGGCCGCCAACCCCAGCACTTTGGCGACGGTCAGCAGGTTTTGGGTCCACTTGCCCTCGCGGACACCCACAATGTTGATCGCGGTCAAGCCGACAATCGAGCCGGCCGCGTAAAGCATCGGCGCGTCTGCCCCGCTGGGCAAGGGCCAGAGCTGGTTGGCGTATCGGGCGAAGACATAGGCGAAGGCGCCAATCGAACCGGGTCGCACAACCCACAGCTGAGCCCAGGCGAAGAGGAACCCCATCGAGCGACCAAACGCCCGGGTTAGATAGACGTAATCTCCGCCCGCCTCGGGATAGGCGGTGGCCAACTCGGCATAGCAGAGGGCGCCGATCAGCGACAGCAGTCCGCCAAACACCCAGAGCGCGATCAGCCAGCCCGGCCCCGGCAGGCAGCCGGCCACCGCCGGACTCGTCTCGTAGATGCCGGCCCCGATAATGACGCCCACGATAATCGAGGTCGAATCGAAGAGCGTAAGCTGCCTTTTCGGTCCGGCCGGCCGCTTGGATGCATTTTCGCTGCTGGTCTTGAACATGACATCAGGATATTGCGAAAGCCGTCAATCGGAAAGGGGGTGGCAAGCAGGGGCAGATGGTTACGCGTCGGGCAGGACCCTCCCCCCCGAGGTGGTGAAATGTGCCGGCCGTGCCGAGCGTGGCCTGGACGGTCCGCCCAAAAATGGTACGATAGCAGGATGGTGGGGTTGGCGTGGCCATCCCCCATTGCTAGCAGCGCCCGCAACCCAAGAGAACCCGGAAACTTGCGCGCGGTGTGCGCATGTTGCGGTTTGAGACTCTAAAAAGGGTTTGTTGTTGGAGACGAGTATGCCAAAAAAAGAAGAAGCGCTGGAAGTTGAAGGCGTGGTTACCGAGGCCTTGGCCAACACGCGATTCCGCGTTCAGTTGGAAGCAGGCCACAAAATCATCGCCCATGTGGCCGGAAAAATGCGAAAGCACTTTATCCGAATTGTGCCCGGCGACAAGGTTCGCGTCGAACTGTCGCCCTACGATTTGACCAAAGGTCGAATCACCTACCGAGAGCGGTAGTCACCCGGGCCGTCCCGTCCGCCATTCATATACCACGCACGGCCATGAACTGCGCTTTTGACGTCATTACATAGCAAGGCGGAACCTCGGTTTGTGACCGCGTTAAGTATAAAGCCGCGACCATTGGTTGCGCTCGGTGTTGGCCGCCGCCCCCCTCCCCTCAGATTTTGCGCGATTTCTTCGCGCAATTTCCGCAATATCCTGGCCGATTGGGCGAATAACCGCCTGAATGCCACACCCGGTCGATAATTGCGATGCGTTTGCCTCTCCCGTAGGCTGGCAGCGCAATTCTCCATCGGGCGATGGGCGCGTACTACTGATCTTTGGTAACCGTTCGCGACATGAAACACGGGCGTTTAGCCGCAATACCGTTCGTGATTCACTGTTAGCCCGGTCGCCTGCGACCGG
>CAZDHN010000671.1:0-3636 GCA_964505115.1 uncultured Planctomycetaceae bacterium | reverse complement strand
ATCGTCTCGGCCGTACCGTCCCTCAGGCAACTTCGGCCGAGGTCGGCAACGAGCCCGTCGACCACGGTTTGCACTTCGCCGGCAAGCGTGCCGAGCCTTAGTAGAGCATCGACCACGCCGGGGTTGAATTGCTCGGCCAGTTCGGGCAGCAATCGGTGCCGGATGCGGTTGCGGGTGAACCGGACATCGTCGTTGCTTTCGTCCCGGCGGTAGTCCTGTCCAAGTTCGTCGAGATAGGCGATCAGTTCGCTTCGCCGAAACGCCAGCAGCGGCCGGATCAGCGTGGTCGCCTCGCCCAGCGGCCGCGCCCGGGCCATCCCCGCCAGCCCCCCAACGCCCGTGCCGCGGACGATTCGATGCAGGATCGTCTCGGCCTGATCGTCGGCCGTATGGCCCGTCACGACATATCGGGCACCCACCTTTGCGGCGGCCGCTTCGAGGAAATCGTAACGAGCCGCCCGAGCAGCCGCCTCCAGGCCGTCGCCCACCTCGATTGCCAGTTGGTCGACCCTGGCGCGGCCCAATTCGCAGGGCACGTCGAGCTGCTCGCACAATTCGACGACGAACGCCGCATCCTGCTCGGCTTCGGGTGATCGCAACTGGTGGTTGAAGTGCGCGACACGCAGCCCGCCTTCGCCCCCTCGCTTGAGGGATGCGATCGCGCGTAACGCGGCCACGCTGTCGGAGCCGCCGCTGACGGCCACGAGCACGGTTACGTCGCACCAGGCCTCGGGCGGCCAGGTTTGAGCCAATCTGATTTCCAGATTATGGTCGGTTTGCATGTGAATTTGGCCGCTTAAGCGGGGTAATGGCGAAAAAAACCACCCAAGTACCCCAATTCATCGAATAATCGCCCTAACTCAGGTCGGCGGAGTAGTTTATCTCATACCCGGCGGCCAGATGTAGGTTGCAGTTTTGCCAAACTCTGATAATATTGGATTATTAGAGATTTGTCAGGGGCCGCTGGCGGTGACCGTATCCGTGTGCATCTCCAGTGGAACCGCTTGGCGTGCTTGGCGCACGCTCCATTGCACTAACCGCAAGCATCGTTGAGGATTTGACGATCTTTCGGAACCGTTCCGCTTGGTTGCGGTTTCGGGTGCATTAAGAAATCGACTCTGTGTGTGGCTGCTAGTGTGGCCACGTTAAGCAATAAGGAAAGGACTTGGGCTGCGAGTGTCTTCGGCGGCTCCCCAGGGGGCACATGCCGAGGGACAGTTGGTGCGTGTCAAACGCGCTGCGAGACCGAGATCACGAGTGGATTTGTGTTGTACGCTGCACGGTTTAACCTGGGTATCCGCCTTGTTTTTCTTCATGGCGGAACCGCGACCTCAAACCGTGCGTAGTTTAGGCAGAAAAAATCGGGTGTCAATCACCTCCCGAGCTTTGAGGACTAGTTTAGCAATGTATTGGCTGTTGGTCATCTTGCGTTTCCTTTCGGCACTGCCGGGGAGCCACTTTGCGGCTGCTCGGCCGCGCTGGGTACGCGCCGCGGTCGAGGCGCTTTACGCCTTTGTTCCGCCTGGAGACCGGCACCGAAGAGTCCCAAATCCGAGCTACGGTAGTGTTGATCCCGTGTTGGAAAGGTTTGGTATACGCCGCACGGTTGAAGATTGCGTTGTCGTTTTATTGCCTGGCAATGGTGAATGCGCAATTCCAGACCGTACGCGGTATTGTCCGCCCGGCTGTTACGCCGGTCTCGTTCCGGTCGCGTGTTATCGCGGCGGGGAAGAACGGCCCGATCGGGCCCGATATGAGACAACCGCCCTTCCACCACCTGCCGGCAGACGAAAATCCACCTGAATCGGCCTTCCCGCTATCGGGTTGAGACTGTCTTCTCGTCACTGCTGCCTCCTCGTCGGGCGTCTCCAACACCGACCGGCAGACGTTGGCCGAGCTTCATGCCAAGCTCGCCCGTTCGCCGCTTGGGCACTCATCCGGCCCGATATCAACGAGGATGTAATCGTGATTGGCCAACAAGAAGTCATCATCATTATCACAACGGGGCTGATGGCTGCCACGCTGACCTTCGTGGCAGTCAAGCTACTGGACCACCTCCGCCGTCGAGATGCCGAGTCGGAAGCCCGGCAAATCATCGATCGCGCCGAGCAGGACGTCGACAGCCGCCGCCGCGAGGCCGAGCTGGTAATCAAGGAGTCGGCCATCCAGCAGAAGGCGGAAGGCGAAGCCGAGCTGCGCAAAATCCGCAAGGAGCTACACGAGCGTGAACGGTTGCTGGACAAGCGGCAGGACACGCTCGAACAGCAGGCCGACCAGTTGCTCAAGCAAGAGAAGATCGTCGAGAACACGCAGCGCAAGCTCACCGAGCGAATCCAGGATACAAATCGCCGCAAGGACGAACTCTCCAAGCTGCTCGACTTGCAGCGACAGACTTTGCACGAGTTGAGCGGGTTGAATCGCGAGGAGGCAACCAAGCGGCTGCTGGAGATTCTCGACACGACCCTGCAGCAGGAAACCGGGGCAATAATCCTCAAACACGAGCGGCAGATCGCCGAAACCTGCGATGACAAGGCCCGCGATATGCTGCTGACCTCGTTGCAGCGTTATGCGGCCCCGCACACGGCCGAGACGACCACCAGCACGGTCGACATCCCCAACGACGAGATGAAAGGCCGAATCATCGGTCGCGAGGGGCGTAACATTCGGGCCTTCGAGAAGGCGACCGGCGTGGATGTAATTATCGACGACACGCCGGGCGTGGTGATCGTTAGTGCTTTCGACATGATTCGCCGCGAGGTCGCCCGGCTGGCACTGAACAAGCTGATTGTCGACGGTCGCATCCACCCCACGCGGATCGAGGAGATCGTGGCGGCCACGCAGGAAGAGATGGAGCGTCACGTTCAGAAGGCGGGTGAACTCGCCCAGCAGGAGGCCGAAATCTCCGGCCTGCACGAACGGCTTATCTACCTGCTGGGCCGGCTCCACTTCCGGACCAGCTACAGTCAGAATGTTTTGCGACACTCGATCGAGGTCGCCTTCGTGGCCGGCATGTTGGCCGAGGAGATCGGTTTGGACGGCCGGCTTGGACGACGTTGCGGCTTGTTGCACGATATCGGCAAGGCGGCCGACCACGAGGCCGAGGGCGGCCATCCGAAGATCGGCGCCGATCTACTGAAACGCTACGGCGAGCCGCCGGAAGTGATCCACGCGGCCGCGCACCACCACGACGACATGAACATCCAGAACCCCTACACCGTCATCGTGGCCACCGCCGACGCCTGCAGCGCCTCGCGTCCCGGAGCACGCCGCGAGACGCTGGAACGCTATGTCAAGCGAATGGAGGAACTGGAGAGTATTGCCGGCAGCTTCACCGGTGTTGATCAGGCCTTCGCCATTCAAGCCGGCCGCGAGTTGCGCGTGATGGTCAACGCCAAGGAAACCACCGACGAAACGGCCGCCAAAGTCTGCCACGATATCGTCAAGGCCTTCGAGCAGCGGCTTACCTATCCCGGCGAAATCAAGGTCACCGTGCTCCGGGAAACCCGACATACCGAAATGGCCAGGTAGTTGATAGTTGATAGTTGATAGTTGGTATGCCGCGCGTCGCTTGTTCGGCCGCCACCTTCAACCTTCAACCTTCAACCTTCAACCTTCAACCTTCAACCTTCAACCTTC
>CAZDHN010000670.1:0-3650 GCA_964505115.1 uncultured Planctomycetaceae bacterium | reverse complement strand
GAAAAGTCTCGCTTGGCTCGCTCGACCTGCCGGGCGATCTCTTCGTCGGTGAGCGTCTTTTTACGGTATGCGATTGCTTTCATCTCGCCGGCATCGAGATCGAAGAGGTTGAGCTTCGGCAGCACGATGTCGTCGCCCGGCTTGAGCGTCTTCAGGAACGCCTCGACTGCCTTGGTCGTTCCGGCCAGCGATGAAGCACCGATAACCAACGCATTCTTGCCGGTTCCCCACGGGTCGTGAACCGTGTGGACCAGGTAACCGGCCTCGGGCGGATATGCGTCGTCGACCGGCGTGTACATCAGCGAGTAGAGCGGCAGGATCGCCCGATTGTTGCAGACGTTACCCAGCAGGATTGCGTTCGTGTCGGCAAGTTGCTTTCGCGTGAACTTTTCGGCCGCCGCGATCGGCAGTTCCGCCCCGGACAGTTCGCGGATATTGTTCTGCACTTGCCGGGCCAACTGGCCGAACGCCTCGCCGGCCGGGCTAACGATAACTGCCTGGGGCTTTCGCCCTTTAACCAACGTGGTTTCTCGGTAGAGCTTCTTGGCCTGGGTGACCTGGGTGAACCGTTTGAAAGGCTCTTTCGACACTCGAAGGTTATCGACGTAGATATCGAACGCCGTGTCGGGCTTGTTTGTGCCGATGATGATCTCGGCCGCCACGATCTGCGTGTCGCCCCCGGCCTGCACGTTCGTCTTCTCCCAACGAAACCCGGCGCCGGACATCCCGTGGTTGAGCCGCACCTGCAAATGAGGAGTCTTGGCGAACGGTGTGCTCCAAGTGTTCCAGCCGGCAACCTGTTTCTTGTCCCGGCCGTACAAGCGGAGGTAAACGGCCTGCGTCGACTCGGGTGTTGATGTCCAGCAGTCGAACAGCAGTGTACGTTGGTTGATGTTGACGCCTTCGAGCGGAATTCTTACCGCGTTGTAATAGTTGACGCCCTCTTTCTTGCCGCTCCGACCGGCCAGGTGAACGCTTCCCTTGCCTTGCGAAACGAAACGCGGGTCGGTGTTGATGTTGAGAATCTTCTCGCTGAACCCGCCGCCCCAACTTGGCGACAGCCCGTCGGCCGACTCGAACGAATGAAGCCCGATGGTCGCCTCCGGCGGCTCGGCAACCGCCACGCCGGCCACGACCATAAACGACGCACAAATAACCCGAGCTATGAACTTAATGCTGAACTGATTGTGTGATCGCATGCTTGACTTGTCTTTCGTCGGGGGAATCGAAATTGGTCGTATCTGGTGTTACCGACAATTTGGGTGCCACTGCTGGCTTGTCCAGCAGTGTTTCCCCGGGGCTTGTGTTTCACACTGCTGGACAAGCCAGCAGTGGCACCCATCACGCCCGCTGTTATCGGCTACTACCCTCCGAAAATCGCGACCTCGGCCATTCGGCCTTCGAGGTTGGCGAAGTTGTCCGAGCGGCCGCCCACGAACAGGTCCTTGCAGCCCTTGGGCCGGGCGTTTGATACCTTGCCCGAGATGATCGGCTTCGCGCCGCCGTTTAGGTGAACCTCGACCCGTGTACCGCGACGGACCAGCCGGACGTGGTTCCAGGTTTTCGGCCCGATGACGGGCCCGCCCGATAGCAATTCGTTCTTCTCGTTGCCGTTGAAGAAAAACAGCCGGCCGGCGGCATCCTTCTCGGCGGCCGTTCCGGCGATTCCCAGATGGTCGCCCGGGCAGTCCTTCACGCCGTCGGGGCCCAGCGAGAATAGGTAACCGGTGGCGGCCCGATTGTCGTTGGGTAACCCGTTCCAGAAGAAGAACTCGACCGTGTAGTCGTCACCCAGTTCGACTTGCGCTTTCATCCTCCCACCCACGAACTGAACCGCCCGGGGCTTCTCGCCGGCGGCGCGCAGATCGTCGCGTTCGGGGCCGTCGAGGTAGAATGCGTAGCCGGTCTCGTAAGTGCCGTGACGGTTGTTGCCCGAGTCGTCAATCGCGCGATCGCCCTCGATCTCACCCAGCCGCCAGTATGCAAGCGGTTTTTCTGCCATGATCCGCTTTGCGAACGGGCCTTGTGAAAGGACGATCTGGCGGCGCTTTCGGCCGGCCAACTCCTCGAACATCTCCAGCAAGGTATCGACGTAGATCGTCTCGGTGTCGTTTTGGGTCATCGTGTGCCGGGCGGGCCAGCAGTTGTAGCCGCCCAGCGGGCGCAGCTCGGGCGGCGGGATGTACGCCAGGAAGCCGTTGGCCAGTTCAATGTTGAACATGTCGGGCAAGGGGCATTTCTGCTTCAGCTTCAGCCCGGTGATGGCGTACGCTTCGACCGGCATGGCCGCGATTCCCAGGTCGCCTATGCGGATGGCCTGCAGCTTGCGGGTCGCTTTGTGCATCTCCTTCAAGAGCATGATCTCGCGTGCGTAGACTTCAGTCCTGGAGCGAGGATCGCGTCCGGCCATCTCGGCGATAATCTTATCGGCCCAGGCCTGGATCTCTTTATCGACGCGCTGAAAATCGATGGTCACTCGCCGCATCGTCACGCCCAACGGGACCGAGTCGTGAAACTCGATCCGCTTGTACGCCCGCAGGGCGGCGTCGGCCACGTTTTGAGCGTATTGCTCGCGAGCGATCGACTTGCGAGGATTGGCGTAATCCTGCCACTGCTGGTCGCCGCTGGTGCCGTGCGACATCATGGCGATGAACGACTCGTCGCCGTCAGCCAGTGTCTTGCCGATGATGCGGGAGAAATCGCCGTAGTAGTCGGCCGAGATTGGGCCGGCGCCGAAATAGTGCATCGAGTAGTTGGCCAACAAGGCCATCGGCCGGCCGTCGGCCGTTTGCACGGCAAGTATCGAAACTTCCGGATCGGTCGGGCCACAGGGGCCGATGTATTGCGGGTTCTGATAGCCCGGGTGCATCATCGCACGGACGTTCTGCCGGCCGGTCGGATCGCTGCCGATACAGTCGGGGCGTCGGATGAACACGCGGCAGTGCGTGCCCTCGGGATGATCCTCGCCCGACCAGCCAACCTTGGCCGGCTGAAGGTTGGCCGCCGCCTTCTCGATGCACTCGACCAACTTACCGGGCACGAACTTGCTGTAGTCGGGATCGGCCTTGGTGCCCAACGCGCTTATCAGCGCTCCGCCCGTGTGAGTATGCGTGGCCGAGATCATCATATTCTCGGCCGGGATTCCGGTAGACTTGGCGGCCGTCGCGCGCACGGCATCGTCGATCTCATCGGGGATGGCAACCGTGTCGACGACCATCAGGACAAGCTTCTTCGTGCCGTCGTCAAGCACCAGGCAGCGAGCGAAGAGCGGATCGTTCACCTTACTGGCCGAGCGGCTCAAAAAGCCTCCGCAAACCAGGACGGGAAACTTCACCGGCGTGATGTCTACCCGGGCCGTACCCGCTCGCAGCCTCCTAATATTTGTATCAGCGTTGCCATCGGCGGACCGGGCGAGCGTGGTGGGTAGAAAACATCCCAATCCGGCAGCGGAAGTCCGACGAAGAAACTCGCGACGATCTGAAAGGCTATTCATGGCGGGGCTCCTGGTGAGAGGTGGCAACTGGTTCATGCTTATTTGCGGAGGCAGTCTCGGGGGGTGGTTTCAGTCTACGCGAGCGGATACAATCGGGCAAGAGCTAGACATTTCCCTAACCCGACCGGATGGATTCGTCAATAGCCGCCAGCGGAAG
>CAZDHN010000669.1:0-3655 GCA_964505115.1 uncultured Planctomycetaceae bacterium | reverse complement strand
CACCCTAATGTTGGCGATCCCGTGGCCCAGCTACGCTTCAACCGGATGAACCTTATTGATCTTTGCATAGTCAATGCGCGGATCAAGGGGGTTCCGCCGAGGAACCGGGCTTCGCCCTCGATCATTGGCTATGCAAGGGTCAACAAGTCAGTTCGCCCTATTGGCGTTTGCACCATTTCCACGCTTGCCAGAGCGTGAGAAGCGGGATCAGGATGGCCGCCGCGCCGAAGCCGGAGAGCATGGTCGCGCCAAACCAGAGCCCCATGAAGTTGTCCACTTTGGCAATGGTCGGGTCGGCCGGGTCGTAGAGCACGATAACTTCGTCACCCTTGCGGAGCTTGACGAGGCCGTCCTTGGACGGTCCGCGGAAACGAATCTCGCGCCCGTCCTCCAGTGTGAACACGACCATGGCGTAGTGAATGTCGTCCGATATGTCCGCGCCGGGCGCGTCGTACACCTCGAAGCCGAAGACCCGGCCGGGCGCGGATTCCGCCTTCGCCTTGAATGCCTGGCTCTTGTTGTACTCTTGCGCCCCGAGTGCAATCAGGACGACGCCACCCACACAGACGAAGAGTACGACGAAAGCGGTGATGACGAGTTGTTTCTTGTACTCGGCTTTCATGGGTCCTCCTCGAACTGCCTACATTTTGAAGAGGAATACCCACCAAAACACAACGGCCCCGATGGCCAGAATTGGCAGAGCATTCAGAATGATCCCCGCGACTGACTGAATCCGCCGCTCTCGCTTTCGGACGGCGGCGACGGCACCCACTACGATTCCCACGAAGTTGGACAGAGCGGCCATTGGGAAAAGAACCTTCAGAACCACGCCCAGCAAAGGATGTGTCAGATAGAGGTCGAAGCATAAATCCACGGCAAACAGGCCCCAGAAGGGCAGCGTGCTCAGTGCAATCACGAGCGACATGGTATCCTCACTATTGGTGACCGGCGCGAGGTTCACGTATGCCGGATCTGTAGATATCTTCGTTTAAGCGTAGCATATCTTGCTCAGATTCCGGCCTGCCAGGCACCTCTACCGGGGGGAAAGCGGCCGTTTCTCTTCGGCGATGAAGTATGCTTTATTGATCTTTGCATAGTCAATACGCGGCTCAAGGGGGTTCCGCCAGGGAACCGGGCTTCGCCCTCGGTCATTGGCTATGCAAGGGGCAATGGTAGCCAGTGGTCCTGGACTGGACGAGTTTCCCAACGCGAACGATTGAGGTCAACGTAATGTGGCGAGCACGGCAATACGAAGAACGGTCTTGGCTTCAATTGACGACCATCACGGCGGCGGGTTTGATCTGCTGGCTTGCCACCGTGACTGATTCGTCCACGGTCATCGCGAAGACGTCGTCGGGAAACGGCTATCATCGGGCTTGCACGGCAAGAGACATCGTTGGGACCTGGGAAGTCGTGAAGTGGAGAGCCCTCGTCACCTTCAGCGAAAAAGACAAGAACAGTTCGTACTTCCATCCGCACCAGTTGTACCAGTTCACCGCGGACGGCACGCTCAAGTCAATGACATCGACGCGGCCGTTCGACAGCGGCAGCAGCCGTGCGTTCGACCGCGTGCCCAAAGTAATTTCGTATCACTTCCCGTCGAGCGGGCAGCTTGAAACCAGGCGACCGGACTCGCCGGGCCACGGAGAATCGTGGGTCTGCCATTTCGTCACGAGAAATGTCAAGGACGCCTCACGTCAAGTGGACCTCCGCCAAGGCGACGTCGTGATGACGCTTCTCGGCAGAGGGGGAAAGCCGCTCTTCATCAGGCAACTGCGTCGCCTGAGCGATGTGTCCGGTCGATAGTACGATCAACCATTGGGCCTGAAACGGCGGAGAATTCGCGCGACCTCGACCCACCCTACTACTACGGCTTTGCGGCCAGTTTCGCTTCGTCGATGAGTTCGAGCCGGGCGATTGCCCGTTGTTTTAGATCACCCGTCGCGCGGCGCGATGCCATCTGGTAGTAGATCCGGGCGACGTTGGCCTTGCCTGCCGCTTCGGCCTTTACGCCCCGCTCGAAGAAGGTTACCGCCTCGGCACGCTTCGACTGTTCTTTTTGGGCCGCCGCGAGCTTGGGGTCGGGAGCCGGGCGGATGTTGGGGGACTGTTGGGCTTCGGCCAGCCGACGTGCCCAAGGATCGGTTCTTCCCGCGCTAAACGCCGTGGGCCGGTTGAGAAGATACTCGTCCATCGCCTGGAAATCGTGGATATGCACCGAAACGCTGGTGCTGGAGGCGCCCCGGCTGCTTCCAATCGACCGGTTCTTGAAGGGCGAAAATGGCAGAAGGGGCGAGCGATACTGATTGGACCCGCTCGACGCCCGATTGATCCCGCCCATGTACGTCCGGCCACGGTCCGGAACCGAAACCGTCGTGCTGGTGCCGAAATACGAGTAGGTCGGCAACTGTACCGCCGTGGCCTGCTGCGCCCGCGCCCCAACCGGCGCCAACCCCGTCAGCACCAGCGCCACCAACGCGTACCGCACTTTCATCTCGCACCTCTAATGTTGAGGTCCGCCCAACCGCGGGGTGCCACTGCCGGCTTGTCCAGCAGTGTTTCCGCCGCGTTCATGCTTCGCACTGCTGGACAAGCCAGCAGTGGCACCCGTCACCGTGACCGATACAGACCGCATTCAACCTTCAACCATCAATAAACGGACTTGTACGTGGAAGGCGACTTCCGCTCCCAGAGCATTCGGGGGCCGACGACGAAGTCCACCATCCGCTCCTTGTTCCAGGGGAAGAGGTTTCTGATCGTCTCCTTGTCGGTGCCGTCTTCTTTCGTCTCGAAAAGCGTCAGCCAGACTTCGCCGACCTCTTCGTCGCTGGGTCGAGTTGCCACCACGATGCCACCGGCCGGGGCGAAAGAGAGCAGCCCGTTGCGATAGATCGACTTGTTGGCCGGCAGCTTGAACTTCTTCATGAGTTCTTCGCCTTCGAAGACGCAGACCAGATTCGGCGGCTGGGTGGCCGCCCATTTCAGCGACGCCGTATCGGCCGCCACGCCGCCGGCCTCGGGCAGCAACGGCTTGCTGTTTTCGTCGCTGTCGTTGCCGGCTAAGCGGTAGATGCCCTTGTCGCCGTTGGTGCCGAAGATGACGTGCCGGTCGGTTGTAATCGCCACCGACATATCCTGGGCATTCCACTTCTGGCCTTTGAAGCGGCGGTAGACCTTGGGGTCGGCGCCGGCCACGGTGGTGGCGGCCAGCACGTTGGAGACGTTGTCGGCCACGACGATTGTGTCGGAGGCGGCCGAGAGTCCCACTTCCATCGGATGAACCAGCAGCTTCGTCGGATCCTTTTCCATGATCGTCGAAGGCTTGCCCGACTCGTCGATACGCACGATCTTGCCGCCGTCGCGAGGAAGCGCACAAATCAGGCCGTGCTCGCGATGCATGGCCAGCCCGGTCGCCGTAAACGGCAGGTCGACCCAACCCATTATCCGACCGGTGTCGGTTACCTGATACACGCGGCCTTCGCCGTTTTCCTCGCCACAGGAGATGTAAAGGATCAGCGCGGGCGCGATTTCCGGCGTAACGCCTGTAGGCAGCTTGACGTGCGCTCGGGCCATCGCGCCACCACCACCGCCACCGCCGTAGCCACCACCGCCGCCACCGTATCCATAGCCGGGCCTGAAGACGGGCTGCCGCGGA
>CAZDHN010000668.1:3168-3670 GCA_964505115.1 uncultured Planctomycetaceae bacterium | reverse complement strand
GGTTCATCAACTCGTCCAATCGCTCGATGTCAACACGCACGGTCTCGGTCGGCCGGCTGGCGCTTTCCGCCGGGCGACGCTCGGTTTCAGGCCTCGGACGCGTGGCGCCCGATTCCGCGTCGCTGCTCGGCTCGCCAACTTTTCGGGCGCCGGGCGCCGGTGCCTCGGCTACTGCTTCTTCCGATGCGGTGTTTTCCGAGATGGGGCTGCCGGGCTCGGTGTCGGGTGACGAATCGGCCGGATCGCCGACAAGCGGCTCGACCGTGGCCGTCCGCACGCCAACAACGCGGAGCTGCTCGGCGAGCCGTTCCCGCGACTCGGCGGAAACCACCCGGAAACAAAACGAATCGAGATCATCGAGGTCTTCGAGTTTGTCAGCCGGAGGCTGGCAATAGCACACATCGCCCAGCCTGGAGAGCTTCTCGTGAATCAGCACGGCCTTCAGACCGGCCATCGGCAAGCCGGGCTCGGGTTACATCCTCTCGTCGGCCTGTTCGGTCGC
>CAZDHN010000668.1:0-3158 GCA_964505115.1 uncultured Planctomycetaceae bacterium | reverse complement strand
GCCATCGGCATATCGGGTTCGAAGCGCACCTCGCCGGCGAAGGTGGTCTTGCCTTCGCAAGCGGCCTCGAGCTGAGCGTCGGGTTGAGCTTCGGGCTGCTCAACGGGTTGGTCCTGGAGGCGGTCGCAATGGGCGGCCAGAAGCTTCAGCGTGGCTAGCTCCACGCTCTCGCCCTCCCGAAATTGCTCAATCGCGTCGGTTGCGACCCCGGTGGCCGAACAGACCGTCTGCACATCGGCGGCCTTGACGCGCTGGCGTATCTCGGCAACCAGACTGTCGAGAAGTTGCTCGAGGCCCGCGTCTTGCGGGAGCAGCGGCATACTACTGGCCAGCAGCTTTCGGGCCGCTTCGCCAAAGTGGTCCGACTCCGAGCTACCCTCCCTCAAGTGTTTCACAAACTGCCGCAGCGCATCGGCGCAGGCCAACAGCGCGTCGATGGCCTCGCTCGACAGCGAGCCGTTCGTCTCCACGAGGTTCTGCAGCAGATCCTCCATGAGGTGCGCCAGCTTGGCGGCCCGGTTCAACCCGATCGAGGCTGCCGAGCCCTTGATCTTGTGCGAGGTCACCAGCAGGCTGTTCAGATTCTGGGCGTCTCCTCCACCTTCGAGGGCCAGCAGGGTTTCGCTCAGTTCGTCCAGGCCCGTTTCGGTCTCGTCGATGAAGATCGCGACGTACTTCTCCGAGATGTCGTCCTCGTCGAGCAGGTTCTCCAGGGGATCGGGAATCGCCGGTCCGGTTTCGCTTGCGATGGCCGAAAACGCTTTCTCCGCGTCCGCCTGCGAACTCTGCTTCCGCTCCGCGCCGGCCGAGCGGAGCAACTGGCGGATGTTCTCCAGAACCGCATCGCAATCGACCGGTTCGCCTTCCGGGTCTTTCAGCAGTTCGACCAGGGCCGTCAACTGGTCGACGCCCATAAAGGCCAGATCCACCACGTCCCGGTTGACCGTGAGCTGATTGTTGCGCGCGGCGTCAAAGACGTTCTCGATCTTATGAGTCAGCGTGTTGATGTCGGTCAGGCCCATCATGCCCGACAGCCCCTTGATGCTGTGGGCCGCGCGGAACATCTCGTTGAGCAACTCGGCGTCGCAGGACTCGTGATGATCCGCGCCCAACGCCTGGACCCACTCGTCCAACTGCAGCAGGTTCTCGTTGAGTTGCGTGAGCAACTGGTCCGATTCGTCGAGGAAGTCGCCCAGCAGGCTTTCCAGCAGGTCGTTTTGGCTGTCTTGCCGCGAGTCGCTCATCGTGGGTTCTTTCTACGGTTCTTTCTACGGGCGTGGCCGCCTTTTCTACGTCCGTGGCCGCTGGTGCAGCCACGGTTGCAAACGCACGTAGTCTTTGACCAGATCGGTGATCCCTTCGGCCGAGCCCGACACGAGCAGGCCGCCGGGACGAATAACCGCACGCACGTTCACCATCACTCGTTGCTTGGATTCAGGCACGAAGTAAATCAGCACGTTCTTTAGTATCACCAAATCAAACGGCCGCTCCTGGAGCGGGTCCAGCAGGTTGTGCTGGCTGAAGCTGACGATTCCGGTCAAGGCGGGCCGCGCCTGCCAGACGTTGGCGCCTTTGGCCTTGCTGAAATACGATTTCTTGTAGGATTCCGGCACCAGTTTCATCGCCCGCTCGCCGAACACGGCCGCTTTGGCCTGCTCGACCGCCCCGGTGCCGATATCGGTACCCACAATCCGAATCTGCCACTGGGCACGGTTGGGCAGGCAGGCGGCAATGCAACAGGCGACGGTAAACGCTTCGTCACCCGTGCTACAGGCGGCCGACCAGATCCTCAGCGTCCGTTTCCGATTGCCGGAGTGTGCTTCGGCGGCCAGTTGCGGCAGGTAGGCCTTGCGGAACCACTCCCACTGACGCTCGTCGCGGAACAGGTAGGTCTCGTGTGTGGTGATCTCTTGCAGGAAAGCGTCCCATTCGGGATGGTCCGGCCGCAGCCGCTTCAGATGGTCGTAGTACGCCGTGAACCCCGGGATGCCCGTCTCGCGCAAACGCCGCCGCACGCGGTTCGACAGCAGGGTCTTCTTCCGCGGCGGAATGCGGATACCGGTGCGCTGGTAAATTAGCTCCGCGTAGCGGGCCAATTCGGCGTCGGTCACTTCCGCCAGTTGGCGGATCGGGGCAACCGGAACAATGACGCCGGACGCCGTTGCCAAGGTGTCAGTCGCTGGCATGGTTGCGTGGTTTCCTGTTCTGAATTCGGCGATGCTGCACGGCGATGGTGTCGGCCAGTTCGTACAAGTGGGGACGATGTGGCTCCGGTAGCAGGTCGATCGTCATCCGAAGTCGGTCCAGCTTCTGCTGGAACGTCTCGTCGCCCTTGTGTCGTTCAAGTTCGGACATGTCATTTCTCCTGAGTCGCGCCGGGGACGGTCCCGATTTTCGCACGGCGAAAATGGGACTGTCCCCTGCACGGATTTAGGCGCCGGCGGCGTCGTCCATTTCGGAAAGCCGTTCCGGGCCGAAGAGCTGATCCACGTCCAGGAGGATTAGCAACTGTTCCTCCAGGCGGACCAGCCCGGTCATGTACTCGTTACCCAGGCTGGAGACCGTGGGCGGCGCCTCGGAAATCTGATCGCCCGTTACGCGTAGCACCTCGCTCACGGCGTCGACGATTATGCCGATCGTGCGGGTGCCCACGTTTAGAACCATGATCCGGCTCTCGTCGGTCAATGCTTCCTCGGGCAAGCCGAAGCGGGCTCGAAGGTCGATCACGGGGATGACCGTGCTGCGGAGATTGATCAACCCCTTGATGTAGTGTGGCGTTTCGGGGACCTGAGTGATCTGGCCCATCAGGATGATCTCGCGGATCTTGGTGATCTCGATCCCGTAGGTTTCTTCGCCCAGGTTGAAGCTGACCAACTGCATCGAGTCGTTCGTGGCCGTCAGGCCCGTTCGTGCGTTCACCGACACGGCTTGGCCTTGCGCCGGTGATTCTAGTGTGGCTGTTGACATGCTTATTTCTCCGAATATTGTGTTTGGTTTTGGATGTGGAAGAGAAACAAGGGCGGCCCCGGCGTGCCGGGGCCCCCCTTTTCCTGCCTTGTTCCTAGACTGCGGCGGCCTCGAGTGCCGACGCGCTGCGCGCCATGCCCGACTGGCTGTCCGTGTCGATCTTAAACCGGCTTACCAGATCTTTCAGGGCA
>CAZDHN010000667.1:0-3672 GCA_964505115.1 uncultured Planctomycetaceae bacterium | reverse complement strand
GGAAGGCCCAACGGGCCGCGCTAAGGCGAATAGCGCGCCCCGTTGGGGCTTCCAGGCTGGTTTGGGGCGCATACCCAGGACTTCGTCCTGGGCTATGATAGCGCGGCCCGTTGGGCCGAAAGCGCGAAACAAAACCAGCATAATAATGGATTCCACATATCTCCACATTTTTGGGAGCCCAGGGTGAGGGGGTAGAGGAATACGCCAGTTATTTCTTGCCCGGTCCTTATCTCTTCGGCCCCTTCGCTTACCCTTGGGCGTCCATCACCGCCCGCTGTGCGGTTCGGATATGAATTCCAAGTTTTAATGAGATTTGCCGAAAGGAGAGCCCTTCCCTATATAGCTCCCGTATTCGGGCGTTTCGGATAATCCGGAGGTCTTCCGGCAGCTTGCCGCTGAAATTCATGTCTGTCTCTTGGTCACCACTCCGCTTCTGTTGTTTCTTCTTCATTGCACCTTGATCTATTCTTAGTGTGATCGATTGAGGAAGTACTCGTGGATTTGTGATTCTAACGGTGGGCAAGCCGGCCCGCTAAATGCTTATTGTTTGGGCATCGTCCGGGCCGCGTTCAGCGGCTCCAGAGGTGCGTCGAGCGTGGCGCAGTGCAGGTTCCCGACGCCGTGGCAGGCTTTCCATAAACCCGGCACGCGCTCCACGATCGGCGCGACGCAGCCCGAGAATACGTTATCCCGGCAGATCAGACGCAACGGCTTGCCGAAGGCGTCCGTGTGCAGCAGCAGGGTCACGGAATCGGGTTTATCGAAGCCGCAGAACTGGTTGCCGGCGATCTTGAACAGCCCGCCTATCTCCACCGCAACCTTCACGTCCCCGACTTCGCCTCGGGAAAGCAGATTGTCGGCGAACACGGAAGTCGGACCGCCGAACACATCGAGATTCACAAGCTGGCCGCAGTTGTTGATCACGTTGTCGTGAATGTTCCAAGAGAGTCCCTGCGGTGAAAGCAGCGCGAACGTGGCTCCCTTCTTCAAATCGCAATCGGCGCTCAAGCGGAACACGCCCTCGTCCGCGTCAAACGTCTTGATTGTCGGGCCGAGGACGAAAACGGCCTTGCCGGGCGGGAGCCAGGCGATCCGGTAGCCGCGATAGCAATGCGTGCGTCTACGCGGCCATGGCAGGCGGCCGCTGGACTTGAACGTGCGCGGGTCGATCACCTCGTCAATCCTTCCCAAGGTTCGCTCGGCCGCCAGACCGACCGCGCAGCCTCGGATGATGTTGTCGTGCATAACGATGTTGCGCGCCGGTTGCGTCAGCACAATGCCTTTGACCAGCGGATCGACATCGCCGCGGACGTAGATCTGGTTGTCGCTGATCGTGGCGTCGTCGGCCGAGACGTGGATGCCGAAGCGTTTCTTCGATTCGTCTCGAACGCAGGTCAGGTCGATGGCGTTTCCCGTAATGATCGTATTGCCGGCGGGCAGGTTGCGATAGTCGCCAAAGCCGGTCGCCTCGATGGCCGAGGTGTTGAAATTGATGAAGATATTGTTGCTGATGAGCACGGGCGTGGAGCCGGCCGACGAGCGGATCGCGCAGCCGCCGTAGACCATCTGCTCCTCGAACGTATTGTGGGCGACGATGTGTTGGCCGGATGGCAGGATGTCGAGATTCCCGTCCCGCGAGCGGATGTTACCCATCGCGATGGTGCCGGCGTTGCGGACGTAGTTGCCCACGATCTTGACGAATCGCGAGGCGCCCTCCCAACTGCATCCACCCACGTCTTCAATGCGGCAGTAGAGAACGGCCGTGTTTTCGGCGTGGTCGTTGTTGTTGAAGGCGTTTCGGGCGCAGTCGGTAACCGTGCAGTGCCGATAGACGATCGACTTGGTGTATCGCTTGCGTTCCTCGTTGCCTCTTCGGCTTGCGCTGCCGGAATAGAAGCATTCGGCCGACATGCGGGTGGCGTGGCAGTTTTCCACCAGAACCCGTTCGGGGCTGCGGATGCCGACGGCGTTGCAATGCTTGACGTAGAAGCCCCACATGCGGGCGTAACCCTTGGTGCGCATGGAGCCCATCTGCTTGCGCTCGTCGAAGCTGCTAAAGCCGCGGAAGCGCAGGTTGCGGATCGTGATCGACGTGCCGCCCACTATCGAAATACAAGTACCCTGGCCGTTGCTGATATCGAGTATCGTGTTCTCTTCGTTCTCGCCCTCGACGGTGATCCCGTCCGCGCCGTTCAGCCTGAGACCGCTGGTCAAGCGATAGCATCCGGACGGGATGATGACGTTGCGTCCCTCGGCCACCGCGCGGTTCAACGCCAATTGCAGTGGGCCACTGTCGGTGTGCTGGACGACGCATCGCTTGGCGCCGACCGGTGCCGGGTCGGAAAGCGTCACTGCGGTGCCCTCGATCTTGATGATCGTGCTGATCAACTGGTCGCGGCCGCTGAAGCTGAACAGGCAGGGCGTGGTCCAGTCGCGTTTGCCGAGTTTCACTTCCACGCCGCCGCTGAGCTTCTGCCAGTCGCCGCCGACGGTCAGCTTAATGTCCTTCCAGGTAAGCCCCACGTCGTCGCTCCAGCGGAAGGTGGGCGACTTACCGCCGGCACAATCCAGAAGGTACGCGTTCCAGTTGCCGGTGCTGCCGTCGTAGCCGCGGACCAGGATCTGCTCTTCCACCGGGCCGTATTTTCCACCGTAGGCGTTTCCCGTCTTCGTGGTTATCTCCCAAAGCCGCAAGTCGCACACGCGCGGACTGCATTTCGACACCGCCACCTGTTGGCCGGCCTTGAAATCGCCGATCTCCCGTAGCGTGATGACGTTCGAGCCGGCGGTCACCTCGGCCGTGGTCTCGAATTCCGAGCCGCTGGCGCCGAAGTCGCGGACGTTCAACTGCTTGGCGGAACGCTGGAACGCGCTAACGCGCAGGTCGTCCAAGTCAGCCTCGGCCCCTTCCGGAACCGCCAAGCTCAGGTGGACTCTATCAATGCCGTCAGGCACCATGTAGAAGGCCACTAGCTTGGCCCAGGCGCCGTCGCGTACCGGGGTCGGCCAGGCTCTGGTCAGCGCGCGGTCGGCCTTGAGTTTGCCCGTGGCGTCGTATTCATAGACCTTCAAATCAACCGGCCCGCCCCGGTAGCGAAGCGAAATCTCGTACCCCAGCCCGCGCCGCAGGTCGGGACAAAGCTGAGCCAGATGCGCGGCACGCTCCGGCCCGGCGGCAAGGCGGAGGAACCGTTTGCCGTCGGCGGCGCCGCCTTCGACGACCTCTAGCTTGCCCGGAAAGGCGCCCGATAACGTCCAATCCGCCGGCGCCAGCAGCTTGCTATCCAGCAGCCATTGCCCCCGCTCGCTCGCCTTGGGCGGAGCCTTCAGGGGCGCGAGCGTCTCGAAGCTGGGATTTTGTACGAACGTCTTTTCCGGCGTAGCCGCCGTGGCGACGGCCGGGGCGTAAATCCACGCCGCGCAGAGCAAAGCGATTCGGGTTCCATGTTTACACGTCATATTGTGATGCTTGACCAAGATGCTTGTCCTTTCGGTATTCGTAACACTTTCAACTTTCGGGGTCGTTAACTTTTTGACAACGTGCCGCGACCAGCGGGAGCCGGTTCTTGCCTGGGTGCGGTAGCACCGGTTTAGGATGACAGCGCCACTTTCGGGATGGCTACTATGCGTAAGTGCTTACCCCCACTGGGCTTGCCCCGGTGGAAACAGGGT
>CAZDHN010000666.1:0-3675 GCA_964505115.1 uncultured Planctomycetaceae bacterium | reverse complement strand
AAGCGGCCGATCTGTTGGGCAACCGTGGCCAGAATATCGTCGGCCTCGAACGATTCGCATCCCAGGGCGGGTATCCCCATTGCGGCGAGCACGCGGCGGATGGCCGGAATCTGCGGGATCAGATCATCGGGCATCGCCGACCGTTGAATTTTGTACTGGTCGTACATCTCGTGCCGAAACGTCTTGCCCGGCAGGTCGAACGCGCAAAGCAAGTAGTCGGGCCGCTTGACCTCCAGCAGGTATATGAGGTCGCGGACGAAGCCGAAGACGGCCCCAACCGGCTCGCCGCGCGGGCTGGTCATCTCGGGCAAGGCGTGGAAGACTTGGTAGATTAGGGAGTGTGAGTCGATTACGTAGACGGTTTGGTCTTCCAGGCTATCGGGCGGAGGGCTCGGCGGGGACGCCTCTTGCTCGACCGGCGGCACGACGGCCGGGTTGTCGGTATTCGGCGGGACATCCGCTGGAATATCCGGTCCAAAACCAGGCAGAGGCCTTTGACGATCGCGCGATTCCATTCGATTACCCGGCAAGAAAAGTCCGCTATTAGTCTGTCACATCCTGTTTGGCGGGTGGTTGCGGGGTGCCACTGCTGGCTTGCCCAGCAGTGTCCTAGCGGCGATTATATTTCGCACTGCTGGACAAGCCAGCAGTGGCACCCAACACTCTTGCCGTGACAAACTACTAGTTCTACTACCCAGCCAACCACGCATCCTATCGGCAGGGTCGAACGGTCGTCAAGGCACCCGCCAGCAACGCCGCGCTGACGGACACCCACGGTCCACTAACAGCCCGCTGAAAAAGTCCCTTACCGCTGATTTGGGTGCCACTGCTGGCTTGTCCAGCAGTGTTTTGGCGGGGCTTATGCTTGGCACTGCTGGACAAGCCAGCAGTGGCACCCTTTTTCAACGGTCCACTAAACGCAGCCATTACCATACGTAGTAGTGAGGCGCCGGGTATACCGGACGTGGCGGTCCGTAGTAGACCCCGTACGGCCGCGGGGCCACAATCACCGGCGCGGGATAGACCGGCGCAACTACCGGGGCGTGCCATCCATAGTAACGCGGTGCCCGATACCGGTGGGCGTGGTACGGATAGGGTCCGCCAGCATAGACCCTCCAGCGCGCGGCCTCGGTCCGATCGGGCGCCGCAAACGTCAGTCCGGCCAGAACAACAATCGGCACCAGCAGCCACTTAAGGCTCTTCATCGTTCTTCCTCCTTCGATGTTGGTTCCGCGTCCGGCATGGCAATACATACCGGACGCTGCTGCCTCCATAACAACTTTACCTCTTGAACCACTCCTGCAACAGGAACTAATTACAGTACGTCGCCTGACAGCCGGGGGTTTCCCAGAACTTGACCTCGGCTACCGGAAACCCCTTGGCCACGGACAGGTCGAAGATCAGTCGGGCGATGTTCTCGGCCGTTGGGTTTACGTCCATCAGGAACATCGGCTCGCCTAACGATTCCAGCGCCGCTACTGCCGGATCGTCGCGACGAAGCAGCATCTTGTGGTCCAGGTTCTCGTCAATCCAGTTGGCCAGGACGCGTTTGATTTCCGAGAAATCCAGGACCATCCCCTGCCCGTCCAATTCACCCGCCTCGATAACGATAATCGCCTTGCCGTTATGCCCATGCAAGTTTTTACATTTGCCCGGATAATCCAGAAGGCGATGCCCGTAGCAGAATTCAATTGTGCGAGATATCTGAAACATCTTCTAACCTGATATTCCTGAAAGTGTTTAGCCGGCGAATCAAGTGAATTGTATGTGTGTCGTCAACAACGGAGAAGGCGGGGGCTCTTGGTACGGCCAAGCTGCGCAAGCTGGGTAACGTGGAGTGCCCGTCGCACCCTAAGCTGACCTTGCGTGCCAGCGATTGCCCAAGTAAACTCCGCCAAATTGACCTTTCTCTTCATTTTCCGCTTATCATACGGGCCGGTTTTCGATACGAGACGGTTTTTTCGCGGCGTTCCGGCCGGCAGTTTTCGGCGTGCTAACGGGGCCTCTCAACGCCGATCGAGACGATCGTCATAACTTACGTAAGTTACTGTGTGGATTTAACTTAGGATCGATTTTCCGGTCCGAACAATGGTGCTCGACGATGGGCTAATCGACGCCGCCGACGTTCGGATTGGCTGAAGATCATCCTGCAAACCACCCCACTGGCGGGGAGTTTTCTCTTGCAATCAAAACTGGGCCATTTACAATGGAAAGAAGGGCCCAGCTTCCCTATTCGAACACTCGAAGGTGAGTCATGAAGACGGCGATGCTGGGTGCCCTGATCGGTGCGGGCTTGGTGGCGGTAACCATGGGTGTGTTGCCCGGTGGCGGCGAGGTCTTCGCCCAACGGACAACACCAAACTGGTCGAACTTGCCTGGAAGCGGACTGATCGCCCTGTCCGAGACGGTTGACGACAAGTATCAGCAGTTGACGGTAATCGACCCGAAGCTGCGGGTAATGAGCATCTACCACATCGACTTACAGAGCGGTGCAATCACGCTTCGCGGCGTTCGCAACTTTCACTGGGACCTGCAGATGTTGGAGTTCAACGGCAACGCTCCCTTACCGCGAGAGATACAAGCGTTGCTGGAACAGGGATAGCAAGTAAAACCGACTGAAGACGAAGCTCACCCGGCTCGGCCCGTACCATGCCGGCAAGTCAAGCGTCTCAATTTGCGGGACCGAGGAGGTCCTTATGGCCCAAGCATTCCACAATCTCGAAAAGACGGCCGAACTGCTCGGCCTCAGCGCTGCCGACGTCAACCAATTGCGCGAGCGCAACGAGTTGCACGGCTACCGCGACGGCTCCGATTGGAAGTTCAAAGCGGAAGACATCGAAGCATTTGCCCAGAAGGCAAAGGCGGAGCAAGACTCGTCCGCGGCCGACGAACTGGCCGACAGCGAAGGCGACGTTCTGCTGAGCGAAGTCGAATTGGGCCAATCCGACCCCGGCGCGTCGGGAACCGTAATCGGCGGCCCCAACGACAAAGCCGCTTCGGCCGACAGCGACGTCAAGCTGGCCGGCAGCGACCTCAAACTCACCGGCAGCGACATCAAACTTGGCGGCAGCGAAATTGATCCGGCCGGAGTCGGCCAGGAAGCCGGCGCGCTTGACTCCGGTTCCGGGCTGTCCGATTTCGAGGAGTTGGATCTCACGCTCGACGACGACCTGACCCTGGAAGACAGCCAGTTGGCCAGCGACGACAGCCTGGCGGTCGAGGCCAAAGCCGACGATGGTTCGGCGGTCGACCTATCGGCGGCGGGCGAAGGCCTGGCCGACGACGATCTGGTGCTGGGTGGCAGCGGCAGCGGAAGCGACATAACCATCGGCGGCGACAGCGGCATCTCGCTGGTCGACCCGGCCGACAGCGGATTGTCGCTGGAAGCGCCGCTTGATTTGGGTGGAGGCGAGGAATCGCTCGAGCTGGGTGAAGACGACATGATCACCCTCTCCGAAGCGGCCGATACCGAATCGCCCACCGAACTGAAGACCGACGGCGATTTCCTTCTCACGCCCATGGACGACGGCAACGGCGACGAAGATTCGGAAAGCGGCTCGCAGGTGATCGCGCTCGATCCCGAATCGAGTGACGAGGCGGCCACGATGATCGGCAGCATGCCGGCCGCGGCACCCATGCTCGACGAAGAACTTGGCGGCGGCCCTGGAATGGGCA
>CAZDHN010000665.1:0-3680 GCA_964505115.1 uncultured Planctomycetaceae bacterium | reverse complement strand
ATTTGATTCATTGTGTTCATCCTTTTTGGGGTCTATTCACGTCGCATCGTGGGTGTAGGGTGGGGCTCGCTGCGCTCGACCCACCCTACATTTCTTGCCTGCCGGCTAAACGGACGGTTCAGAAAACCCCGACCACCGGCTCGCCGGCAATTGCCCGGGGCGTGGAGAGCGCCTGCCAAATATCCAGGTCGAGCGACTCGGCGACGAAGCGGACGCTGCCGTCGCCCAGCAGCAGGTTGACTCCGCCCGGGTGATGGCTCCGCGCGGTCATGGTCAGGTAGCGGGGGTTCCAACTGCTGAAGGTTCCGATGCAAGGTGCCGCCGGTTCGTTGACGCAGCACTCCGAGCGGATCTCGTCCGGAACGAGGCTGTTGGGTGTGTAGTTGTGGTGATAAAGGGGGCCTTCGGGATAGTGCATCACGCCGCGAAAATCTTCGCCCCGCGCCAGGCGAATCTCCGAGACCATGGCCGTGTTGGTGGTGCCGTCACGGATATCGGCCACGCGGATCATGCTGTTGATAAAGAAAACGCCGGTCACCTGCCGCGCCGGCGGCGAGTCCCCAAGGTCGCTGTCTTCCATGGGGCCGATGCCGTTGTTGGCCACATAGCTTCCCCGGGCGTAGGCGTCGTTCCACGGCTGGGGGTTCATCACGCCCGACGGACAGAGCAGCAAGGGCAGCCTCTGGTTGGTGATCTCCCTGTTTACATAGTTTGGACTATAGCTTGCGTGTCCGAAGCTCAGGTTCCAGTCGATCCGGTCGTAGAGGGCCGATTGTTCGAGGTAGGGTAGTATGTAGGTGACCCAGGTCGCCTCGGCGCCGCCGGTGCTGCCGCTGCCCGTCTCGGGCCAGAAATGGCCGATCGGAAAAACGCCCTGCTGCTCGTGGTGCAGGTGCATTGCCAGCCCGATCTGCTTGAGGTTATTGGTGCATTGCGCACGCCGGGCAGCCTCCCGGGCCGATTGCACGGCCGGCAAGAGCAGCGAGATCAGTATGCCGATGATCGTGATCACGACCAGAAGTTCGACGAGGGTAAAGCCTCTTTGTCGATCGACTCGCATGATGAGCAACCTTCCTCCTCAAGTCGCCGCTAGCCGTTCAGTCTCCTTCTCCGCCATGATAGCGTGCCGACGGCCAGCCCCACAAGTAGCAGCACGGCGCTGGTTGGCTCGGGCACGGCCGCATGGTACATGGCGAGTATCTCTGTTTCGGAAAGCGCCGTGTTGAAGATGGCCACTTCGTCGATCGCCCCGGGGAAGTAGCGCCTGAAGTCCCATGTGCTGTACGCCTGCCCGCCGATCACGACCGGCCGGTCGCTCGAGGCGTTCAGCTCCAGGACAGTAGCGTCGATGGCGGATATGTCGAGGACGCCGTTAATGTAGATATTGTACTGGTCGGTGGCATTATCCCAGGTGGCGGCAACGAAGCTCCATTGATCGGCCGCCAAGGCCGCATTGCCGGTCAGGCCGTACTCGTGCGCTCCGTCACTTAGAGCTATGCTCACTTTTCCATTGTCCAAGGCCATCCAATAGTCGTCTTGACTTGGGGCCCTGCCGTCCCACTTGGTGACGATGGCCCTGTAGCCGCTCAGCGCGGCGGCGTCGGGCTTGACCCAGGCGGCCAGCGTGAGGCCGGGCCAGCCGGAGCCGCTCAAGCTGGCGTCGGTGCCGCAGTCGACGTAGCTCGTCGAGCCGTTGAAGTCGACGGCCGTGTCCATGTCGTGCAGGATTGGACCCTCCTGGGCAAAGTCGCCCGAGCTGACGTTGACGTAGGTCCCATTGTTGACGCCCTTGACGTCGGCGGCCGTCGACCCGGCCGATTCACCCAGCCGCCAGTAGCCGACCAGATTGGGGTTATGGCCAACCAAGTTTACGTATTCGGACGCCGTTGCGACCTTCAGCTCGTCCAGCTTGCCCACAAACCCGAGTTTCGGTCCGGAGCGGGCGCCGATGAAGAACTCTTTGTTTACAAACGAGTTTGGCAATACCAGTGTGTAGAGATCGGACGGGGTTCCCACCAGGGCGCCGTTCCGCCAGACCTTGACGACTTCGGGCGTGCTGGGGCTATCGAGGTTGAACTGGAAGGTGAACTGCTCCCAAACGTCACCGCTGCCATCGTCGTGCGGATAAGCGTCCCGATAGTAGCAGCCAAGCCCACGCATGGCTCCAAGCCCGTGATTCGAAGGCGCCTGGCTGTCATGCACGGAGCTAACGATGGCTCCCGGATTACTATTCAAATCGGTTGAATGTTCCCAGGCGAGCCCAAATGCAGTGCTTTGGACCTTCATCCACCAACTGAGGCTTATGTGCCGGTAGGGGCTGAGGTCCAGCGTGTTGACGGTCTGCATGATGCCGGCGCCGTTGAAGTAGGCACTGCCGCTGCCGGCAGCCCCGGCCGCGATGTCGGAGTCAGTTTCAGCCCCGCTGTTGATAAGAGGGTTCCCGCCCGATGAATCGGCGAGGAACTCATTTACACTGGGGGTACCCGTATCATCCGGCTCAAACCGCCACCAGGCAATCGTGTCCGCGGCGGCCGAACGGCCAAGCAAGGTGAAGGCAATCGCCAGGGCCGCCAGCGGCCAAACCGTCAGTCTTGATGTTGTGTTGCGCATCGCTTCAGCCTCCGGGAACAAGGACAGGATTAGACGTGAGAATCAAGAACTCCCGGGAAGTCAAATTGGAGCACAAGAAAAACCCGAAACTTCCGCTACTTCCACGGCGCCGATTATACCCCCGGCGGCCGGTTAATGCAAGAAAGCCTATCGGGTTTGTCGCTTTTCTTGCCGAAATCCGGCCGCGGGTGGCGTGTGCCTCACCTTCCGGGCCAGTGCGATGAGCAGTGAGCGATGAGCAGTGAGCAGTGAGCAGTGAGTCAGGGAAGAACGTGGCTTGAGAAAGGCTCAAAGCTCAAAGCTCATGGCTCAAAGCTCTTACCACGGACCAAGCACCTCGCCCTCGCCGCGGGTGGCCAGGGCTTTGTAGGTGATGAAGTTGATGTTGCAGCTGAGGAAATGCACGCTGCCGTCGGTGAAGGCGAAATGGCCGCCGCCCGGATGATGGCTCCAGAAGTGCATGTCGTGCACGAAGCCCGGGTTGTTAAGGGGGTCGCCGGGCAGGAATCCGGCACCCACCGCCAGCCAGGAATCGCCCTCCACGCCGGCGCAGGTATCCCAGCCGTAGTCGAGCGACTTGCAGATACCCCGTTCGCCCGCGATCATCGTCGACGACGTGCCGTCGGTGGCATGGCCGATGCGGATATTGCTGTTGTAGGAAAGCATGCCGTTGCTTATCGAGGGCACGAGGTCGGGGTCGTGGGACGCGTGCCAGGGCGGATAGACGCAACGGCCCTCGCTGAGCACCGGGTCCTTGTCGCCACCCACGCCCAGGTAGTTACCCAGCCGATGAGTCCCGCCCCCGAACGGTGGATAGACCGCGCCGCCGCGCGGGTCGCTGGGGCAATAGAAGACGGCCTTGAAGCCCGAGGCCGGGTCGGGCAGACCGGCGTCTTGCAGCCGCATTACTTCCGGCCGGCAGTTGAAGTTGCCGTTATCGCAGCGATTGCTGCCGGTCTGGATGTTGTTGCCGAACTTGATGTGATCGTAGGCCGCCATTTGCTCGAGGTAGGGCAAGAGCAGCGTCTTGAAGCTCCAGGCGCCCAACGTGTTGCCTGGCGGGAAGATGT
>CAZDHN010000664.1:0-3685 GCA_964505115.1 uncultured Planctomycetaceae bacterium | reverse complement strand
TGCTTCACGGCCGGGGGAACCGTGCTAAACGCCCTGGGACGGGCTCGCTTCCCAGGGCGTTTAGCACGGTTCCCCCGGCCGTGAAGCAGTAGGTGACCCAGTCCGGCTGACCGTACCTGTCCAGCGCTTTGCCGCCCTCGCCGCCGCCGACGTATACCTTTACGCCCGCATCGGTCATTCGCTTCAGTTGCGGGATGAACCTCTTGGTGCCTTCCTCGAAGCGGGGGTCCTCGAACATGCCGAAGACGCCGTTGTGGAACATGACGGCCGGCTCGGCAGAGCCCTGGTTGGCCTCGATGAACCGGCCGACGGCTTCCTCGTAGAGCTGGCTGGAGGCGGGCCCAACGTCGAACTGCTGGTTGCCCGGCCCAACGCTCTGGGATACCTGGCCGTCCTGTAGGACGAAGTCGACCGGCATTACGAACTCGATACCCTTGCCACGTCCTTCGGCGAGCATCTTCTTGGCCTGCTCGATACGCTCGGCGGGGATGAAGTATGGTTTGTCGCTGTGTCCGGGGTCTTCCGAGAGGCCGAGGTTGAACTGCTCTCCATCCAACTCGCTGGCGGCCTTCTTCAGTGCCATGGCCAGCGAGCCGGCCGTAATAACGCGGCGGATCGCGCCCCGATTGATCATCGCCTCCAGATCGTCGAGCTTGTCGATTTTCAGGCCGCTGAAGACGACCATCTCTGCCTTCAGGCAATCCTTCAGCGGTCCGTCGTACTGCTGGCCAACGTAACGCCCCAGCGCCACGCGGTCCATGCCGGCGGGCACCACGGCAGACGAGGCGTCGAGGCTGCCGGCCGAAAAAGCTTCGTTGATGTAGACAGTGGCCACTTTCTCGGTGAACTGGTTGGCTAGCCGGGCCAGTTTTTCGGTCACTTGGGGGATGTCGTCGGGAGCGGCTTTCCAGAGGAGCCGCTCGACGCCGTACTTCCGCGTGTTCTCCAGCACGATCACGCTGCCCGGCGCGGCCGATTTGATCGCCTCGGCTACCTCGTCCTTAATGGTGACGGTATCCGAATCTAGCCAGTCGGCGATGAAGCCGACCTCGCAGTCCAGGATATCGGCGATCCGGGCACGGACCTTTTCCAGCGAACCCTCCGGCTTGCGGCCGATGTGCCCGAAGATGATCTGCTTCCAGCCTTTCTCCCGACCGAACTTGAGCGTTTCGGCCATCGAGCGAAGCCGCACGTCGCCCTCACCCACCTTGGCCCCCGGCTTGGCGTCGACATCACCGCGGATCAGCACGGGCGTGCCGCTGGGCAGGTCGGCCAGCGAATCCAGTCGCGGGACGGCGGCCGCATACTCCTCGAGGGTCAACCGTGGCATATCGGCATCCGCGCCCAGCAGGCGACGACACCAGGTGGTCATCATTTCGGCAGTAACTTTCATCGCAAATCTCCGTCTTATTCGTTTTCTGGCAACTTATCTTGACTCTTCCATCGCCCAACAAGGTTACCAGCTTCGGAGGATTCTGGCCAGGGGCCACCGTACGTGGAGAACGGGCCGGGTGCAAAACGCGGCCTGATTCAAACGCGGGTAACAGTTAGCCCGGTCGCCCGCGACCGGAAAAGGGAACGATTTCCGCTACTTACCCGTCGTAGGCGACGGGGCTAACCCGGACCGTGACGTGTTACCCACAAACGCTTCGATCTGAACTAGGCCTAGATTGCGATTTGTGTGCCGTCTGATGGTTGTTGGCGACTAGGTATTGGAATCATTTAGCCGAATTGATCGCTCTTCCGTCGTCAGGCACGCCCGTGCCTGACCCACGGGGTTGCCGCATAACGCGGAGCGTGATGAGTATACCAAGGCGCCTCAGCGATAGTCCTTGCCGTTAAGACTGCGGATGACCGACTTCTGCCAGGCCTCGAGTTCTTCCAGCATGGCGAACCAGACCACGGCCAAGAACGGCTCGCCGGCGTTGGCCTGCTGGCGGATGAACTCGATCACCGCGTCGACGATGATCCGTGAGCTTTCCCCCTCGCACTGGACGGCCACGCCCCGCTTGCTCATTATCGGGTTCATGTCGAAGAAGTTGGGTGCCGAGAACCACTCGTCGAAGCCGAACTCGGTCGGGTTGACCGGGCTGGTCTTCTGGATGGAGCGCACATGGAACTTGCCGAAATGGCCCGTCGTATAGCCCGACGATTTCAACGCCCGTGCAATCGTAATCTCCCGCGGTCGCATCGAGCGTCCGTGGCTGAGCACGCCCGAGCGGATCGGATGCCGGCCCGTCAGCACGCTGGCCGGGTGGGGGAACAGATCGGCGCTGCGGCGTAGAAACGGTCGAAGCGCAAAGCGACCTTGGCCATCGCATCGAAGTTAGGCGTTTTGACGTAAGGATGATCGTAATAGCCCATGTCGCCCCAGCCCTGATCATCGGCCATGACCAGCAGGATGTTGGGTTTCTGCTTCTGCTTCTCCGCCGCGGCCCAAGCCGTCGTGCTACCGAGAACAAGAGCAACCACGGCTACCAAAGCGCCTTTCAGAAGCGCCTGCTGATTCATGGTCTGTATCTCCGTTGATCGAGGATCATGTTGTGTCAGTCTAATCGGGTGAACCGGCGGTAGTCAAGAATTCGCGGCGGTAAGGCCACAATCGGATAGCGTTTCTTGCCCTCAGCCGCCGGCTTTGCCGGGGGCTTGTTGAGAGTTGGGATGGACCGCGGCTTTGGCACTACCGGTCCCCCGGCAGAGTCGGGGGCTGAAGGACGAGTGCTACACTTTGCGGAGCATCTCGAATTCGGCGTCGGGTTTGTGGAGGAGGTGGCGGATGAGGGTTTTGGCGTCGACGACGAGGCTGAACAGCAGCGGGACGACCAGCAGGGTGAAGATGGTCGAGAAGATCAGGCCGCCGACAACCACGGCGCCTAGGCCGCGGTAGAGTTCGCTGCCGGCGCCGGAGGCTAGCACCAGGGGCGCCATGCCGCAGACGCTGGTGGTGGTGGTCATGAAGATGGGCCGGATTCGCGTCTTGACCGATTCGCGGATCGCCTCGCGCGGCGGCAGGGGTTGGCTAACGCCCTGCTCGCTCTCGCCGATGCCGCGCATGAAGTTCAATGCCTGGTGGACCAGCAGAATGGCGTTGTTGACCACCACGCCGATGAGGATGATGAAGCCCAGCATGGTGAGCGTATCGAGTTGCTGGGAGGGATCGACGAGTCGGGCCAGCCGCAGCCCCACGAATCCACCCACCGTGGCCAGCGGCACGCTGAGCATGATGACCATGGGGTAGAGGAAGCTTTCGAACAGGGCGGCCATCAGCAGGTAGGTTATCAACAGCGCCAGGAAGAAGCGGCTGAGCCCGACGCTTTTTAGCGATTCCAGGTTCCAGCCGGTCCAATGACCCAACAGGGCCGTGCGGACCTGCGAGAGTTTGTCGGCGTTGCCCGCCATGTTCACCTGCACGTCGGAAGCCATTCCGCCCTCGCGTCGCGACTGGGCCACAAGCTCCTCGATTTTGGTTTGGGCCTCCTCCAACGCCATTTCCGACGGCGGGTTGACGGTGAAGGTCACCGCCCGGCGACGCTCCACGCGGCGGATCGACTGCGAAGCGTCGGCCTTGACGAAGTGTACCACGTCACCCAGCGGGATCATGGTAGAGCGGCCGTCCTCCTCGGTGACGGCCAGTGGCAGGTGGGCCAGGGCGTCGGGCGTGACCTCTATTTTCGGGTCGCGAATG
>CAZDHN010000663.1:0-3685 GCA_964505115.1 uncultured Planctomycetaceae bacterium | reverse complement strand
GCCCGACTGATATTCAGCCGCGAAGAAATGGGTTTCAGCCAGGCGAAGATGAAGGCCGCCCGGCTGATACTGCGTGGCGACGTCAGGTCGGGCGACCTGCCCGACAACCGCGAAATTCGCGAGCACCTGCAAATACTGGCGCGAATTCACGAATCTGTTAGCCGAACGGGCTGGGACACTGACATCGAAGAACTGGAAGGCATGCTAAAGCGCCGCTTCCCCAACATGCCGCTGGCGCCGCGCGAACAAGAATTGGAAGTCGAGATCGATCGGTTTTCGGTCTACGAGACGCTCCTGTTGCCGTTGGAGCTGGTGCGCGAGAATCCGGAAACGCATCCCGAAGGCGACGCCCTTTACCACAGCCTACAAGTATTCGATCTGGCCCAAGACGAACTGCCTTACGACGAAGAATTCCTGCTGGCCGCCCTCTTGCACGACGTGGGCAAATGGATCGACCGGAAGGACCACATAGCCGCCGGCCTGGAAGCGTTGGCCGGGGTGATAACGCCTCGGACCGGCTGGCTGATCGAGCATCACGTTGAAGCCCTGGATCTGCTGGACGGCACGCTCGGCGTTCGTTCGCGACGCCGCCTGGAGGCTTCGGAAAGTTATCACGAACTGATGCTGCTTGCCCGTTGCGATCGTGAAGGCCGCCACCGCGGCCGGCCCACCCCCGACCTCGACGACGCGCTCACATACATTCGCGATTTGGCCCAAACCTGTGGTGAATAAGTTCCCCGGCCGGCCGTTGAAGATGGGTGCCACTGCTGGCTTGTCCAGCAGTGCAAGGCAGAGCCTCCCGCAAAAACACTGCTGGGCAAGCCAGCAGTGGCACCCAAGCCGCCGACGCTCACCTCTTCCACGGGCGAATTGCCCTATTTTTGCCCAAGGTTCTGCTGGCCGATTGGGCACGTCTTGTGTAAACTCAGCGGTTGTTGAACTGTCTGTTTCGGACCAAACGCTTGCCATGCCCGCCAATCTTACGCAGCAATACCTCAAGGCCGAGGAAGAATACCGCCGGGCGGCCACGCTCGAGGAAGAGTTGAGTTGCCTGCAGGTGATGCTCTCCGAAATCCCCAAGCACAAGGGGACGGACCACCTCCAGGCGGAACTCAAAACGAAGATCAGCAAGATCAAGAAGGAGATTCAGGCCGAGCAGCGTGGCGGAAAGAAGACTGGCCGCGGCCTGCGCATCCCCCGACAGGGGGCGGGAACGGCGATTCTGCTGGGCGGACCGAACGCCGGAAAGAGCCAACTGTTGGCCAGTCTGACCAAGGCGACCCCCAACGTGGCACCGTACCCCTTCACCACGCAAATCCCGGCGCCCGCCATGATGCCCTGGGAGGATGTTACCGTCCAACTGATCGACACGCCGCCGATTACGGCCGATTTCATGGAGACGCATACCTACGGACTGCTTCGGGCGGCCGACTTGGCGCTCCTGGTGGTCGACCTGGGCAACGACGACGGCATCGAGCAGTGCCAGGCGGTAATCGACCGGCTCGGCGAGACCAAAACCCGCTTGGGCGTCACCTCCAGGCTCGACGAGCAAGACATCGGGCTCTCGTACACGCAAACGTTCCTTGTCCCCAACAAAATCGACCTGCCCGAGGCGGCCGAGCGGCTGGAACTACTGCACGAACTCTGCCCGATGGATTTTCCCGAGTATTTGGTTTCGGCCCAGGAGGGGACCGGGCTGGAGCCGCTTCGCAACGCCATTTACGGGGCGATGGACACGATCCGCGTCTACACGAAGCTCCCCTCGGCCAAGCAACCCGACATGGACCGGCCCTTCACGCTGCGTCGCGGACGCACGCTATTGGACTTGGCCGAGCAGGTGCATAAGGATTACGTCGAGGGGATGAAATTCGCCCGCGTCTGGGGTACGGCCGTCCACGACGGAACCGTCGTCAAGGGCGACTACGTGCTGCACGACAAGGACATCGTCGAACTGCACATATAGCCGGTCGCGACCAGTTGGGGACTGGTCCATTTTTCGGCCGAAAGATGTTTTTGGCGAATAATCGTTGGCCGAAAACATGGACCTGTCCCCTTTGGTGGCCAGTTCGCGCGACCAACGGTCGCGGCTTTATATGATGTTGCGCGACCAACGGTCGCGGCTTTATGGGATTGTCCCATGGACAACTCCGAAATCGCGGCGGTCTGACCAAGAAAGACGTGGCCAATACGCACACCCGGGCACAGATGAAGAAGATGCTGGGTGGGTAGTAGCTTGCAGTCACGTGGCCGACGATTTGGGTGCCACTGCTGGCTTGTCCAGCAGTGCCGGGCATAAACTCCGCGAAGACACTGCTGGGCAAGCCAGCAGTGGCACCCAAGTGTCCGAAGACTGAGGGAAACAGCACCAATCAGTACGTTAGCCCGCCGCGGAGCATGACGGTGTCGGTGGGGTCGATGTTGGGCGTGGCGCTGCCGAACATCAACTCCCGGGCGAAAGCGTAGCCCAACTCCAGCCGGTAGTCCATGCGGCCGATGGCAATCCGTTCGATGCCCAGAATCACCCGGCTGTCGTGGTAGGTCAGCGTGTCGTTGGCCCCGGTCGGCCATTGGAAGGCCCAGGTGCCGCCGTCGAACTCGCCGGAGATGTATATCCAGTCTTCCACGTCGTCTTCCCACGCGCCGAGCCAGTAGATGCGCCTGGCCAGCTTGGGTTGCGGGAAGACCAACTCGCACTTGACGTCCGGGTTCGGCGTCCAGACGATGCCGATCAGCGGAATCATTCGCACGTCGTCGCGATCCAGATAGGCCGCGCCCAGAATGAACTTCGTCGTCGGCGACCACGTATAGGCGCTGCCGATATGCGCGGGCGTTCTCAACGCGGAACTGGTGCCCTGCTCGAAGTCGCTGAAAACGCCTAGCGTAACGGCCGCTTCCAAACCCAACCGCGGCATCACCTGGCACATCCAGCGAAACTGCGTGTAGGGGTTGTAGAAGCGCGGCGGCAGATCGCAACTGATCGGGCCGTCGAAATATCGCACGCCCATGCCGGGCGTGATCAGCAGCGGCGACTTGATCGTCGGAAAAGGCATCCCGAAAACGGCACGCAAGTCCAACTCGGTTATGCCTAACCCCGTGTTACCGCCACCGGCCAGCCAGGTTGTGGTGAAGAGCGCTTTCTGAAAGAAACCCGATCGGGCGTCGCGCGGCATTTCGGGCGGCGGCGGTTCCAGATCGAACGGCCGCTGCGGCAGTTCGGCACTCGAATCGGGATACAAAGTCAACAGGCCCTCGTAACCATCGTTGGGCGGCATTATGGCCGGCAGCCGAATGACTTCCTGCGCCAAACCCCGGCCCGCCAGCAGGCAAGTCAGTGCGGCAACCAGTGTGATCGTTCGGTGCGAGTGCATGTGGGCCGAATGGTAGAGGTCAGTGGCTCATGGCGATTGAGTTTGCCGGTGGCCGACGGCAGTCAATACGCCAAACCGCCGCGCAGGAAGAATGTGGTGCTTGGATCGTACTGCGGGGTCCGACTTCGGTAATAAATCTGACGGTCGAATGCCACGCCCGCCTCGAACAGACCGTTGAACCCGCCCGTCAGCCGCTCGAACTCCAGCCCAAGGGCGATGCGGATGTCGTTGTAGTCGAACCCCTGGAACTGCGGGTCGCCGGGCACGACCGAGGCTCGCTCGGCGGTCCAGGCGTTGCCGCCGTACTCGCCCCGTAC
>CAZDHN010000662.1:0-3686 GCA_964505115.1 uncultured Planctomycetaceae bacterium | reverse complement strand
GACCGTCGTGCATTCCTCCAGTATGCGGCGGAAGCAGAAAGTGTAGGGCGTGCCCGCCGGGTCGAACATCTTCGCGCCGTCGCTGGAGACAAACATCTCGTGTACGGCCACGGCCAACCCGGCGTCGTTCATGCCGGAAAGGCAACCCAGCAGGCCGGGAAACCCGACCGTGGCAAAGGCGTGCTTGCCCTTCGGTCGGTAGACGATCACCATGCTATAGCGGTGCAGCCGGCCGAGCGAAAAGAAGTCGAGGTTGCGGCCGAACAACGGCCCGCCGACCGCGGTGTGCTCGCCGCTTACCATCAGCGACGAACAGCCGAACCGCCGGCGGTAGACGTCGACCATCGTGTTGCCCACCAAAAGCAACTCGCGGTTGATGCCCGTCGCCTTGGTGAATGCCTCGAACTCCTTGCGATGGTCGGCCGACGTGTGCGAAAGCAGTGTCTCGCCCAGCTTGACCATCTCGGGCCACTGCTTCTCGGCGAACGAGCCGAGCATCTGCTTAGGGTAGCTCATCAGTTCGCCGGCCGTGGCGCCGATAAGCTCCGCCTGCTGCCGGCCGATCTCCTCCGGCGTGCCCTGCACCTGAAGCACGGGGATGGCATGAAAATGTTTCAGTTGGGCCGGGCCGGAGCGGCCGTCTATAAACGGCAGCGGGGCGTCCCGCTCGGCGGCCAGCGTCGTGCCGATCGACAGCCAAACCAGCACCAAGCCGGCAACCGCCGCGCGAACCCCTCGCGCAAACAAAAGCCGACCGAGCCGTTTTGCACGCAGGCCAGGCATGAGAGTCTTTCCAAATACCATAAACCAGACAGAAGTTCCCCGACGGAAGAAGCCGCCAGGCACCCTTCGCCCTTCACCCCGCAAATTGTAGCATAATTCGGCCCACGGCAAGGAAGAATCCACCCATTACCCCCGCGTGGCCGCCGGGGCTCAAGTTCCTCGTCAATAGAACTTTATCAAGTGCCGAGACAGCAGAGGAACACTAATCTACGCTAATCCACGCTAATTGCTTTCATTAGCGTCGATTAGCGTGGATTAGTGTTCCCTACTTTCTAAACGATCTCCTCTGGTTGCCGCATCAGCCCACTTCGCCCGCCAAAAGACTGCCGGGGGTCTTGCGGGCCGGTTAGCACCCTGCCAAAATATGGGCGATTGATACTCGCGCAGTCGATGAGCGGTTCAAGGCCATTGCGCCCGGTGATCGGACCGAAACATGCTAGCCAAACTAAAAACTTTTTCGCTCTTGGGTATCGAGGCCCTGCCGGTCGAGGTCGAGGTGGATGTCTCGCCTAGCGGGCTGCCAAAGACGGTGCTGGTCGGGCTGCCGGAGGCGGCGGTTAAGGAGAGCACGCATCGGGTGGAGCGGGCGATCGTCAACTCGGGGTTCCAGCGACCGCAGAATCGGGTTGTCATCAACCTGGCACCGGCCGAGTTGCCCAAGCAGGCGGCCTCGTTCGATCTGCCGATCACGCTGGGTATCCTGGCCGGCAGTGGGCAGTTCCAGTCGGAATTGCTCGAATCCCACGCAGTGATCGGCGAGTTGGCACTGGACGGCTCTACCCGGCCTACCAAGGGCGCGCTGTCCATAGCCATGGCCGCCGCCAAGGAAGACGGACTGCGAGGGATTCTCGTGCCCAGCCAAAGCGCGGCCGAGGCGGCCGTGGTCGAGGATGTCGAGGTGATACCCGTGGCCAGCCTTACCCAGGCCGTCGGGTTCATGTCCGGTCAAATCGAGATCGAACCCACCCCGTCAAGGCTCGACGCCCTGTTCCGCGAGCTATCGGCCTACGAGGTAGATTTCTCGGACGTTCGCGGTCAGGAGATGGCCAAACGGGCGCTGGCCGTGGCTGCCTCCGGCGGTCACAACGTGTTGATGCTCGGTCCGCCCGGCTCGGGCAAGACGATGTTGGCCAAGCGTCTGCCCACGATCCTGCCCGACTTGACCTCGGAGGAATCGATCGAGACGACGCGAATCTACAGCGCGGTGGGTCGATTACAGCCCGGCCGACCGCTTATGGCCGTCCGGCCGTTCCGCTCGCCGCATCACACGATCAGCGACGCCGGCCTGGTCGGAGGCGGCTCGACCCCTTCGCCGGGCGAGATTAGTCTGGCGCACAACGGCGTACTTTTCCTTGATGAGTTGCCCGAGTTCAACCGCCGCACGCTGGAGGTGCTGCGTCAGCCGTTGGAGGACGGCACGGTCACGATCGCCCGGGCGCTATCCAGCACGACGTTCCCGGCCAATTTCATGCTGATAGCCGCCTTGAACCCTTGCCCTTGCGGCTACCGGGGCGATCCGCGTCACAGTTGCCACTGCACGGTGCCGCAGATCGAGCGGTACATGTCGAAAATCAGCGGGCCGCTGCTTGACCGGATCGACATCCACATCGAGGTGCCGTCCGTTGCGTTCCAGGAGCTTTCCAGCGAACGGCACGGCACGTCGAGCGAGGAGATGCGCGATTGGGTGATCGGCTCGCGGCGGATTCAGGCCGACCGGTTCCAGGACACGCCCACCCGATACAATGCCGACATGAGCCATCGGCAAACCAGGCACTTCTGCCGCCTGGACGAAGAGGGTCGGAACCTGCTCAAAGCGTCGATGGCCGAGATGGGCCTATCGGCCCGGGCGCACGACAAGATCCTCCGCGTCGCCCGAACCATCGCCGATCTGGACTCCTGCGAGGCCATCCAGCCGATGCACCTCAACGAGGCGATCAACTACCGCATGCTGGATCGGAATCTGTGGACGTAGGGCGGCAGGGCCGCCATGTCGCCCGAAATAGCCGCCGGCGGGAGCCGGCGGTTGGGTTGCGCGGCAATCTTACCGGGCAACCGTAACTGCCGTTCAGGGCAACCGCCAGCTTCCGCTGGCGGCTATTTGGTCGCTGAATCTGGCCTGGCGTGGGAAAACCTCGTTACGATGCTTTGCGTCGTAACGCGCGCCTGGCCGCTTTGCGGTCCTGCGTCAACGTAATCCGTTGTGCATTGGCAGGTTCCACTTCAGCGACGCAAAGCGTCGCAACCTCGCGTTCCCACGCAAAGCATGGGAACGAGGGACGTCGCAACGAGGTCATTCGTTTTGTGTATATTGCCCTGCTTGTCGTACTGCCACTATAATAACCGAGTTCCAGGTGGTTAACAGCCCCTGCCAGCGGGTGGAGCCGGTTGACTGGAGCTAGGAATGTGGTGTATGATTACGCTCACGGGGCCAAGGCGTCCGGGATTGAGAATTGTGTTTTGCTCGACGGTCTGGCGGGCAGCCGGAGCGGTTGCCGCGGAAAAGGAGAGTTTCCATGCGAATTGCGGTTGGTAGCGACCATCGCGGTGCGAATTTGCGCGCCAAGATTGTTAGCCTATTGCATGAGCTTGGCCAGGAAGTCGTCGCCGTTGAGGTGCAGGAAGACGGAATCGTCGACTATCCCGACATTGCGGCGGCGGTTGCCGAGAAAGTCAGCAACGGCGACGTAGAACGCGGTATCCTGATCTGCGGGACCGGGCTAGGCATGGCCATCGCCGCCAATAAGTTCCCCGGCGTGCGGGCAGCACCTTGTCACGACGATCTGACCGCCGAAATGAGCCGTCGACACAACGATCTGAACGTGCTCTGTCTCTCCGGCGATATCTTGGGCGAGCGGCTGGTCGACCGGTTGGTCGAGATTTGGCTACGGACCGAATTCGAGGGC
>CAZDHN010000661.1:0-3689 GCA_964505115.1 uncultured Planctomycetaceae bacterium | reverse complement strand
TATGTGCCATAGCCAAACGCACTGGCGTTACTGGCAGCGCCAGGAAACTTGCCGCTAGCAACAACTTACGGAAAACTACGCTTCAGCCGGATGAACCTAAAATTATATCTCCGCCCGCTTGCGAATGTACTCCGAAACCACGTCCCTGGCGTATTCAAGTACCTGTTCGGGTGGGTCTTCCGTATCGCACATCTCGGGTGTCTCGATGATGTCGGTCACCATCTCGTCCCACCATGGGGCGTCCATGAGTTGCCGGCAGCCCTCGGGGTTGAGGTCCGTTTCGCCCAACTCGTCGGCCGTGGGAGTATCGAACCCAATTTCCACTTCTCCGTCCGCCCCTTGGTCTTTCAGATAGACTCTCTGCCGCAGCCACTCCATTATCGCCCGTAGCTCGTCAGGGGTCATGGTAAGTCCTCTTTGTTCACCGGTTAGCCCCGTCGCAGGCGACGGGTATTTCGCCTCGTTTTCCGGTCGCGGGCGACCGGGCTAACTAATCCCTGGCCTCTCGCCCCTGGCCCCTATCAATACGCATGCGTTCCCAGGACGACCTCGCAGCCGAATTTCTCTTCGAGCATTGCCTTCAAATCGTCGAAATCGATTGGGCATTGTGCGCTTTCCATGGCCGCCTTCATGCAGGTGCCCAAGTGAAGCACCTCGATCGGCCGGTCCAGATTCTTGGTTACCTCGCTGAGCATCTTGACTCGCGGGACGGCCAGGCCGGGGCAGTCGCCACAGTCGGTCATGGCGACCAGATCGATCTCATCGTGCCGGCTGAATTCGCCGTTCTTCTCCTTCATCGCCTTGTAACATTTCGCACACGCAATACACGAGTGGTCCTTGATTCGCTTACAGTAGAGAATAGCTACGTTAGGCATGTCGTTCTCCTATTTGCAGTCGTTTGGCATGGCAGCCCATTGCCAATGAGCCGAATCGGGATCGTCCATTGTAGCTCATCCAACCGCCAAAAGAAACGCCGCGCCGCACTTCAACTCCGCTTCTCAACGCACCCAATCCGAGGCGAGGAAGAGGGGTAGCTCGGCCGCACAAATCGGGCCGACTTCAACGGGACGGTCGAGTATCTCGGAAACGGGCGCGGCCAGCCCTTCGGCCAGGCCGGGCAAGATGATGCGACCCGTGAACTCGTCCGCCCTCGTGTCGCCGGTCCGGATCGCCTCGTCAATGCGCTGGGGCGTGAGCGTGCCGAAGACCAACGACATGTCGACCGTGTGGCCGTCGGTGTCGACCGAAAGCATCCACATCGGCGCGGTCGTCGTCGAGAGCACGGCCAGTAGCACCTCATGGGTCAGCCGGGAGTTACCCGTCAGCAAAAGCGGCGCGTCCGCGTCAGGCTCGTTCATGTCGAACAGGCCGGCTTTGGTCGGTTGCGGGACGTCGAGCGAGGCGACGGCGGGCAGCATTTCGTCGGCGTCGATGGCCATGCGGAAGGCCTCGATCCGTTGGCGGGGCCAGTGCGGGCAGCGGCCGGGGCAAACCTGGCCCGACCGCAGACGAGCGACCAGTTCGGCCAGCGAATCTACCCGGCAGATCTGGCACGTCTCCGCGTCGGCGTAGCGGGTCAGGTCGATGCGGTCCAGGTATAGATCGGCGTGCAATGGCATGATTTTGGAGCGGCGATATCCGCTGACAGGTCTGGGAGCCCATGCAGTTGTAGTCCGGCGTCGACTGTCGTGTCAAGGCAAGCGCTTGGTCCTCCCGGAAAACCTTGCTTTTCAGTTCTCTCGCCTTGCCCTCTTGAAACAATACGGTATTTCGGTAAACTCGAAAGAATGGCGAGTATCTGCTTCTTATTGGTCTTTGCAGAGTTATTGCCTGGATCAAGGGAATTCGGCCAGGGAACCGGGCTTCGCCCTCGGTTTTAGGCTGTACTACTAACCTCAAAGATCGTTAAGTTTTTGACAAAGATCGGCGATTAGTGGCGATCGGGTTCTTGCCTGGGTGCGGTAGCACCGGTTTGGTTGGCGGCCCTGCCGCCCTGTGCAACGGTCAATTGAATGGGACGGGTCATGAAAACTTACGAACAGATCAACCAGCGGATCGAGTCGGGCAAGGCCGTCGTGCTTACGGCGGACGAGATCATCGACTACGTCGATAAGAAAGGGCTCGAGGCCGCCGCGGAAGAGGTCGACGTGGTGACCACCGCCACCTTCGGCCCGATGTGTTCCTCGGGATGCTTTCTCAACTTCGGCCATTCCAAGCCCAAGATTCGCATGTCGGAGGCCTGGGTCGAGGACGTGCCGGTCTATACGGGCATCGCCGCCGTCGACGTTTACCTGGGTGCAACCCAACTCCGCCACGGCGATCCGGCCAACATGTACTACCCGGGCGAGTTCCGCTACGGTGGAGGCCACGTGATCGAAGACCTGATTGCCGGAAAGACGCTACAGCTCTTTGCACTGTCGTACGGGACCGATTGCTATCCCTTGCGGGAGATGCGGACCTACTTCACGATCGACGATCTGAATCAGGCGATCATGGTCAACCCCCGCAACTGCTATCAAAACTACAACGTGGCGATCAACGATTCGGACAAGACCGTCCATAGCTACATGGGATGCCTGGAGCCGAGGCGCAAGAACGCGAACTACTGCTCCGCCGGACAACTCTCGCCGCTGCTGAACGACCCCGCCTACGACACGATCGGCGTCGGAACGAAAGTCTGGTTGGCCGGAGCCCAAGGGCACGTCTACGCCGAAGGAACTCAACACGCCGGCGACTGTGAGCGAACGCCCGGCGGTGTTCCCACGGGCGGGGCCGGCACGTTGGCGCTAACCGCCGACATGAAGCAGATGCGGCCCGAGTTCGTGCGCGGGGCAAGTTTTCGCGGCTACGGCATTTCCTTGGGTCTGGGGGTGGGGGTTCCGATCCCCGTATTGAACGAGGATGTGCTCAAGCGCGCCTGCGTGCGCGACCGCGACATCCTGGCGCCGGTGGTCGACTACAGCGGCGACTATCCGCGGAACACGGGCAAGATCATCTGTCACGTCAGCTACGAGCAATTGCGCAACGGTGAAATCGAGGTCGAGGGTCAGACCGTGGCGGTCGGCTCGCTCTCCTCGTACCACACGGCACTGGAAATCGCCAACTTGCTGGCCGACGAGATCCGAAGCGGCGATTTCCTTCTCGCCCGGCCGATTGCCCCGCTTCTGAAAGACACCAAAATGAAGCCGCTTGTGGCAAGGGAGAAACGCGATGAGCGAAACGGCGACTAAGAAATTGATGTTGTTCTTCCCTCGTTGGGAGAGCGAGAAGCCGATCATCTACCATCTGGTGAAAGACTACAACCTGGTGGTGAACGTTTATCGCGCCAAGATCACGCCCGAGGAGGAAGGATACCTCGCGCTCGACGTGTCCGGCAACATGGTCGATATTGAGCGGGCCATGGATTTCTTGGGGACCTTCGACGTTACGATCAACGATGCCGAGAAGGGGGTGACCCGCGACACCGAGCGCTGCACGCACTGCGGCCACTGCGTGGTCCACTGTCCGTCCGGTGCCCTCTACATCGGCGACGAAGCCTCGCGCGAGGTGGCATACAACGCGGAACGTTGCATCGAGTGTCTGGCCTGCATTCGCGTCTGTCCCTACGCCGCCTGTGCGTCGGGATTTTGAGAGACCGGGGGTGGGCTGATGAAAATGTTGTTTATGTGTGTTTCCTGCTAACCGTGCGT
>CAZDHN010000660.1:0-3690 GCA_964505115.1 uncultured Planctomycetaceae bacterium | reverse complement strand
CTCGTACAGTCGGGCCAGGGCTTCAGTATCGATGGCCGGCGGCCGCGGGTCAACATGCCCGGGGAACTGCTGGCCGAAAAGGGAGAACAACAATGGGGCGGAAGCGGAAGCAACGGCGGCAGGCGCACGGGTCGGCTTGGTGCTGGAAACAGACTGGCTGCTGGTACTATACCAGGCCGGGCACGAAGAAGCGGGTTCCGCTATTCGGCGAGGATGGGCAAAGGATCCGCGGCGAAGAGAACAAGGAGGCCGCCGAATTGGCACGGGGCGGCAGGGCCGCCAACCAAACCGGTGCTACCGCACCCAGGCAAGAACCCACCCACCACTTATCGCTGAACTTTGTTATTGACCCTTGCATAGCCAATGACCGAGGGCGAAGCCCGGTTCCCCGGCGGAACCCCCTTGAGCCGCGCATTGACTATGCAAAGATCAATAAAAACTTAACGATCTTTGAGGTTAGTAGTACAGAAGCCTGGCTGATGATCCACGCAAGGTTCGGCGGGCCCCCAGCATGTGACCTCGTTATCCGCCCACAAGCCATCACCCCAAATGGCCCAAAAACTCGGGTTGAAATTCGGTTGCGAGTTGATACACTTGTGCACTGTACAGGGTGGCGCCGGCACGCGATCTTTGGCAATTTGAGCGGGTTGACGGCCGAGCGAGCGGCTCTCGGCCGGCATTCGTATATGTGAGGGGGCTGCAAGACGGAAGTCGTTTTAGGGCGAGGGTTTTTGGGCGTCGGATTGCCCATCTTGTTTGGGAAAAGGCTGTCCAACAATTGGGAAGCCATTGAGCGGCAACGACTTGCGACAAGAAAATGGTGCCCCAAACGGTCCGGTCGGGCAAGCGATTTGAGCGCACACCGCACCGCGAGGCGTAGCCGCAAACGGGCGTGCGGCAACGGCTTACGTCAGCCCGACGGAAAGCGAGGCTATTGTTGGTCGCGTGAAGGTATTGTCCAACTTCTGCCGCAAAGGCGATAGGCCAACGTGAACGGTTGCCATTCCCTCGCCTCAAATCTCTTTCGACTGGCCGGGGATTGGGACGGGGTACTGGCCGCTGGCGTCGGCTTGGACGGGGGCGGGTGTGTCGAAGGTAAGGTCGTCGATCTTGTCGTAGAACTGGAAGTTCGAGGCCAAGGCGTCGTCCAGCGTGATGATCTGGCCCGTATGCACCGATGCACGGCCCATGATCTCGGCAAGGTTGGCCATGGCGGCCCGTTCGGCCTCGTTGTGCGGCTTGTCGTTGCGGATGGCGTCCAGCAGCACGTTCCACTCGGCCTGGTGCGGTCCGCAAGGTTCCTTGCCCGCCTTCCAAACGATGTTATCCTTCTCCATCCGCTGGTCCTTGTACATATGCACGGTGGGCGCGTGGATGTTCCCGGAGAACTGGGCCCCACACTTCGTGCCGTGTATGTAGGTGGCGAAATCGTAGAAGGTGTTGGGTACGTATCGGCCGACGGCCAGTGCCTTGGTGCCGTCGGGGAAGGTGTACTCGATCGAGTAGGTATCGAATATCTGGCCGACGCTCTTATTGTTGAAGACCCGACCACCGAGTCCGTGCGCGGCGACCGGCCAGGCGTCCTTGATCCAGCAGATTTCGTCGATATGGTGGATCGACAACTCGCTGAACAGCCCGCCCGATATCCAGAGGAACGCCGTCCGGCGTCGGATCTGCCAGAGCAGTTCGTTTTCGTCCGGCTTGCGCGGTCCGACTCGTCCGCTACCGCCGGTCCGGTAGGCTCGAACCAGTTGGATTTCACCCATCTCGCCGTCGCGGATCTTTTTAATCAGTTCCTGTCGGGCTTGTGAGTGCCGGCACATCAGCCCGGAGGCGATCTTGAGGTTCTTCTTCTTGGCCGCCTCGCCGGCCTTGATTATCCGCTTCACGCCAACCGGATCGGCCGCGAACGGTTTCTCCATGAAGACATGCACGCCCTTCTCGACGGCGTAGTCCAAATGCACCGGGCGGAACGCCGTGTAGGACGTGATTAGCGCGATGTCGCCCGGCTTAAGGCAGTCGATGGCCTTGCGATAGGCGTCGAATCCCACGAACTGGCGATCTTCGGGCACGTCCATCCGGTCGGCGAACTGCTTGCTGAGCGCCTTGTGGGAAGCCTTTAGCCGGTTCTCGAAGACATCGGCCATGGCGACCAGCTTGACCGGCCCACCCGGCGCGTTCATGGCGTTACCCACCGCGCCGCTACCGCGTCCGCCGCATCCGATCAGTGCAAGCTGAAGGGTGTTGTTCTCGGCGGCGTGAACCTTCGGAATGACCGCGGCGGCCAGCGCGGAACCGGCGGCCACCTTGCCGCTCCAACCCAGGAACTCCCGACGCGAGGGTTTTTGAGACTCGTTATTCGACCGAAATGATTTCGTCATGATTGCTTCTTCCCGTGCTAGCGAAAGCGGACTTGCCAAAAGGGCCCACCGGCGCAACGTCGCTGCTTGGCGGACCGATACCAGACCCTGCTATTATCCGTGCCCCGGTTGGCCGGTGTCAATAGTGCCGCGTAAGATAGAGACGCTTGGGGTCAGAGCCAGAGGGAGTCGTCGAGGTCGTAGCCCAAGGTCATTAGGCCGGGGGACTTGATGTCGCTGCCACCCTCGCCGTTGAGGGCCCGGATGTGTTTGAACGCCGTGGCTTCGTTGAGGAAATGGACGAAGTCGGTCGAGGAGACTTGGGCGGTGCTGCCGCTGTACTCGAGTTCGTCGGCGCCGGCCGAGTCGTAGAGGTAGGCGTAATCGTCTTGACCCAGGTCGCCGCCGTCGGCATGTACCTCGTCGAAGAGCCTCGCTCGACTGTAGAACAAGGAACCGACCGTGTTGTTGTAGAGCTTGCTGTAATCCGAATAAGCCTCCAGCGTGTCGTCGCCGGTCGAGTCGGTCAGGTAGGCTTTGTCGACCGCGCCCAGCGTGTCGGTGGCGTAGGCCAGACCGTGAACGTAACGGAACCCGTCGGCCTGGGTGAAGTGCGTCGGGCTGCCGTCGTAACTCATCTTGGCGGAGGTGGGGCTTGCGTCGAAGACGTCGGAGCCGGCACCATCGTACAGCATGGCCACATCGTCCTGACCCGGCGTGGCCGTGGCGCTCACACTGTCGAAGTATCTCGCCCGAACGTAGAAGTCGCTGTCGTTATACAGCATGCCCTGCTCGGAATTGCCTTCGAACTTATCGGCCGTTGCCGCCGCGTCTTGTAAGGTGGCCGTGTCGTCACCGCCCACGATGGCGAAGCCGTGCGCGTAGCGGAAATCGACTGCCTCGACGAAGGTAGTGGCGAGGCCGTCGAACTTGAGCTTGGTGGCCGCCGGCGTGCCTTCGAACAGATCGTCGCCGATCCGGTCGTACAACTGGGCCACGTCGGCCTGGCCGGGCGTGGCCGTGCCGGTAAGCTTCTCGAAGCTGATGGCCTTGGTGAAGAAACCTGGGCCGTAGAGCTTGCCGTAGTTTCCCTTGCACTTCAGACGGTCGGCGGTGGCGGCCGCGTCTTGCATGTTGGCCGTGTCGTTTCCGCCGGCGTAGGCGAAGCTGAAGGCGTAAGGGAAGTCGTGTGCTTGGACCAGCGGCCCGCCGTCGTATTGCATGTTGGCGAAGTCGGGTCCGCAACTGAAGATATCGTCGCCCAGCGAATCGTAGATCTTGGCCCTGTCCAGCCCGCTGGCGTAGGCGTCGACCGTCTCGAAGCCTTTCG
>CAZDHN010000659.1:0-3692 GCA_964505115.1 uncultured Planctomycetaceae bacterium | reverse complement strand
CGGGCGACATCCCATTCGTTCATGCCGAAGTACACGGCTTCGACGAAGTGGTCGCGGTTCTCTGTATCGCGACCCAGGTAGTGTCCTAGCGTGATGTTGTATCCAGGCGCCACGTCGAATCCAAACGACTTGCTGGTCATCAGACTTGAGGGGTTTGTAAAGGGGGTCACGCGCCAATCGGTTGTGCCCGTCACCTCCGAAATGAAGAAGGATGAGCTAAACTCATTGATGAGCAGGTCGCGGTGTGCCCGGCTGCGATGCCAGATTCGCACACCTTGATCGACATACCAGTCGGGCGGACAATACGCGCCGCCACCGCATTTATCGCAGCAGGCACCAACCGATTGCTCAAGAGGCTGGTAGACCGATTCTTCATCAAGTATGCTCTGGGCCAGATCTTGGTTTTCAGGCTGAACGGGCTTTTCAGGCTGAACGGGGATCGGCGAACCGGCTTGGGGATCGAGCGTTTGCGGTGCGGGCTGCACGACTTCTTGCTGCTGTGCGGCGGGCTGCTGCTCGATAGGGGCTGGTGGCGGTTGATAGGCCACCGTCTTCACCTGCCCCGGCTGCTGCAAGCGCGTGCCAACTTGCCATGGCTGTGCCGGCGGCTGTACCCGCCACTGTTGCTGTCCCGGTTGCCGCACGCTACCGGATCGTTGCGTCACGGCCGACTGCTGTGCCAGAGCCTGACCGCAGATGATCCCGGCTACCAGTGCCAGACCAGCCAAGATGCGTCTTGTTGCCATTTCCACCAGTTCCTCCTCCTTGCCGCAACGGCTGGCCGGCACAATTTGTGCGCAGCGAACGACCAGCCATAGAGTTCCACAACTGGCTAATCGGCGAATTGCAGCCCGCAGAACAGGAATAACCGTCAAAATCGTGCAAGAATTCGCCAATTCGCCTACCGGCAAAGTTCACGGCAACCACCGATATTACCAAGATGGCGCAGATTACCCAGATTCGAGCTTCACCAGTGCCGTGGAACGCGCCGTTTAGCCGCAATACTGTTCGTGTAGTGGTAAGTACCGATATCACACAGGGTTGTGGCATGGCTGATATAAAGCCGCGACCGTTGGTCGCGCTGAGAGTTTCGCAATACCGTGCATCTTTTGTTCCGTGCGCGACCAACGGTCGCGGCTTTATAGGTGTCGCGTTGCCGCAACCCTGGGCCAGTATTCCACTTGTGAATCACGAATAGTATTGCGTTTAGCCGGCGGGCTTGCCCGCCGTGTTTTTGGGGTGGATCGTAAGCCAAACACGGCGGGCGAGCCCGCCAGCTAAACGGCAGAAGCCCATTACACCGAGAATTCAACGCGGTGATTCACGACGATCAAATCACATCTGGTGCCCCGGAACTTCTCTCGATTTTGTCAGGGGGTACGGGGCGGTTCCCGTGCATGATCGGGACGTAATCGGTACACTGGTTGGATGGCAAGCGGATAAACCGGCAATTCATTTCATATGAGGATAAACTGTCATGCCAATCGACGCCTACTCATACTGCCCTGGTGGCACTGGCAAGAAAATAAAGTTCTGCTGCCCGGATCTGCTTGGCGACCTACAGCAGATCGACCGGATGATTTCGGGCGAGCAGTTCCAGGCCTGCCTGAAACACATCGAGAACCTCGAACCGAAGCATCCCGACAAGGCATGCTTGTTGTCGACAAAGGCGCGATTGCTGCGGTTCGTGGGCAAACTCGACGAGGCCAGACCCGTAATCGCCAGATTTCTGGAGAAATTCCCAGGCAACCAAGTGGCCTTGGCCGAGTCGGCCATATTGGCCGCGGCGACCGAGGGCGGGTCGGCGGGTATGAAGGGTTTGCAGCTTGCGCTGGCCGCGTCGCTGGAGGTGATGTACGGCCGTGTGTACGAGGCAATGGAGGTGGTTGCCAGGGTTCTGATGGGTGAGAACCAGATTCGGGCCGCCCGAGCGATTCTGCAATATCAGATCATGGTTAACGAGGACAACAGCGATGCGATCGAGCGTTATGGCGAGTTGAACCGCTCTCCGAACGTGCCGCTGCTGATCCGGGACGACCCGATGCCAATGGAGTGTCCGGACGACGCGCCGTGGAAGGCCCGCTTCGACGAGGCGATGGAGCCAATGCGGCAGGGCAACTTTCTGGAAACGGAGCAGCGACTGAAGGCGCTGGCCGAAGAGGCGGGGGACTCGCCGGCTATCTGGTGGAATCTGGCCCTGTTTCGCGGTCGGCTGGCCGACACGTCGGGCTGGGTCGACGCCTTGCACGGGTACGCCACCCTGGACGTTCCGCTGGAGAAGGCAGTGGAGGCCGAAGCCCTGGCGCTCGTCTTGGGCGAGGATCCGCTGGGCGACAACCTCGACATGCTGATGCTCACCTACGACATCGAGGATATCGACGCCTTACAGGCGGCATTTGTCGCGTCGCCCCGGGCGGCCGAGGTCGGATTCGATCCGTCCCATTTCCAGGAAGGGCAGGTGCCGCCGAAAGCCGCCTATTCGTTGCTCAGTTGCCCGATGCCCGAGCGGACGGAAGGATTGACCCTGAAGGAGATCCCCGGGCTGATGGGCCAGGCGATGCTTTTCGGTCGGCAGACCGACCAGGCGGCCCGACTTCTAGTGGTGGGCATAACATCGCGGAATTTGGAAGAGGCGGAAGCCCTGCTGCGCGAATTGGCCGGCGACGGGCTGCCGAGCGAGTCGCGCCAGGAAATTGTGGCACAGGTCTCGGCCAGTCGGGAGATGTTGCAGCGGCCCTGGCGGTTACCCCAGGGCATCACCGAGGAGCAGTTGGACAAGCTGGCCGACGAGCACTTGCGCCAGGCGGTGTTGGAGGAGTGGCCGCACCTGCCGCTGGGAATTTTCAGCGAGCGAACGTTGGAGCAGGCCGCCGACGACGAGGCCAGTCACACCAGTGTTCTGGCCGCCATCCTGCTGCTGGAATTCTGGAGCGAACAGACCGGCGAGGAGTTCGATTTCAACGAGTTGCGAACTCAACTCGGCCTGCCCACGCTCGAACCGATTGATCCCGACGAGACGCCGCTCGACGAGCTATCGCTGATGCAACTGGGGCGCGTGATGGTCGACAAGCTGTCGGACGAAGATTTGCTCAACGGATTTCGCCGGACGGCCATGTACGGCGTTGCCAAGGCGCTGCTCGTTTTTGGCCGAGCCCTGGCTGACCGTCCAAGCTTCGACGGCAAAAACGAGCAGCTTCAGGCGTTAAACTTGTTGGCTCGGATGGAAGACGACGCCGATCGGGCTCTGGCGTATGTCGAGCGGGGCCGTCAGGCCGTGAAGGCGCAAGGCCAGTCTTGTGCGCCCTGGGACCTGATAGAGTTGCCGATCCACGCCGATCGGATGGACGGCGATCAGGTGGCCCGACTGATCGGTCACCTCCAGAACGAGCACATTCGGGAACCGGGCGTGGCGCAAGCGCTGACCGAGTTGCTGATGAAGATGGGCATAATCAATCCCGACGGAAGCATGGCCGAACCGTCCGGAGGAGAGCCGTCGCTGGCCGTACCCGACGCGTCCGATACCGAGTCCGGTGAGATCTGGACCCCCGACAGCCAGAAGCCGGCTGGCGAGAAGCCGGGAATCTGGACGCCCGACATGGGTTGATAACGAGTTGGAAATACTACCGTCAACAAATTGGACAGCGCCACTTCGACGACTTCGAGATGACGCCACCGGGCTTGCCCCGGTGGAT
>CAZDHN010000658.1:0-3717 GCA_964505115.1 uncultured Planctomycetaceae bacterium | reverse complement strand
CTCGCCCCGGCACGCCGGCCGCTTCCATCGAGCCCGAAGTACCCTTCCCAGTCATCATGCAGCGCTACCGCACGCTCTTCCGCAAAGCCCTCCTAAGCCACCCCCTGCGCAAATGGCGAGCAACGCGGCGGTTGAATGCGTAGGTGTAAGGAATGCCCTGATCCCATAATATCCATACCCGTATGGATCAGGTCTTAAACCAACTCTCCAACAAACGGCCGATGATTTGGCAGCCGCGGTGGTTGGCGTGGACGCGGTCGCCCATGAACCAGCCGTAGGTCTTGCCGCTGTTCCGGATGTACGCCCACCAAGGGTCCGTCATGTCGAAGAAGGCGCACCGCTCTTCCGCCGCGACCTTTTGCATGTTGTGGCGGAAATTGTCGGTCGTCGTCGGCGAAATCGAGGATCGCCAGATGACCTCGCCAAAAACGGCCTGCCCCCGGCTGCAACGGAACAGACCGAACCAGCTTCCGCCCGGCTGCATGTGCCGCGTCTCGGGCATCGACGCCTCCGGGAAGAATTGAGAAAGGCCGTTCGCTCACACTCAAATCACAGGTTGGCCGCCAACACGCTGACATCAATCTTGAAGTAGCCGGCCAGCCTGCGAATCGTCTGCCGACTGAAGGGCTTCTTGCCTGCCAGAATCTCGGAAATGGTCGACTTGGCGATGCCCGCATCTCGGTGCAGTTGCACTTGGCTGACGCCCTTCGCCTCCATCAAATGACGCAGCATGTCGGCATCGGAGGCCGGCTCAATGGCATGATGCGTGTCTTCGTAAGCAGCCACAAGATCGCCGAGGGCATCCAAATACATCTCTTCGCCGCCGTCAAGTCGGCCTTCGGCGAGAAGTCGGTCGATGACCTTCTGGGCTGCCTCAAGGTGCCGGTCCGACTTGATTGATGCCAGGGGAAATGCCAACACAAGTTCCAGGTAGGAGTCGCGGGTCTTTCCCGTCAAGCCGAACTTCGTCTTGGTAGTCATCTTGTCACCGTCCTTTTCGCTTCTGCTGGGAAGCCTTTCGGGTGGCCTTCTTTCTTGGCGGAGGAGAGTAGCAGCCACCTTCTTCTTTCCACGTATCCGCGTCGTATTCTTCGTGTGTCATTACCCTGAGAACGAAGACCTTCTGGCTGGGATACAGGATACGGGTCGCCAGGCGGTACTTGTTTCCGCCAATGTTGAAGACGGCGCAGTTGCCCACGAGGCTCGCGGTGCCGAACTCGGACTTCACGTCTCCCCAGGACTGCCAGGCCACCGTCCTGTTGCTCACATGCGTATGCCAGGCACGAAGCGGCCGTTGCGAGTCCTCGTGGCCGGGGCTCTCCCAGAATTGCTTCAGCCGGGCCTTGGAGATCACTCGCATCCGTTCCCGCTCCAGATATCGGTAACTAGAGTTATTCTAGTTCGCCAAATACGAACTAACAAGGCCAAAATTCGCAAATTGCGAACGGTAGAGCGCAACCGGCGATCAGCATGGGACTTACGCCGACAGAGCGGTAAGCATTCGGTGAACCCGTGCGGAAGGGTCACACTGCCACCGCAGTAAAAATAGCCGGCGGCGGAAGCTGGCGGTCGCTTTGCGGCTCGGTTACAGCGTCCCACGGAAACCGGCAAAGCACTATTGATCCATGCATGGTTAATGCGCGAATCAAGGGGGTTCCGCCAGGGAACCGGGCTTCGCCCTCGATCATTGACTATGCAAGGGTCAATAAATCCTTGGCGTGCAGGGCGGGTCAGTAGATTTCCAGGCTCTTGACCACGCCGCCACCGGAGGCGTGTGAACCGTAGAGGCAGCGCTCGGCGCTTTCCAGCAGGTCTTTGGCGGGAAAGTTCTTGGGCGGAAGCGCCACGGTGGCCGACCCGACGCTGATTTGAATCTGCTGATTCTCGGAATCCGACTTGCCGCTCTGCAGCCGGCTTGCGTTATTGATCAACTGATTTGCCAAGCGCACGCCCAGCGGCCGATCGCAGTTGGGTAGTATGACGGCGAAACCCGCGTCGCCCAACGGAAGACAGATCTGGTAGGAATGATCCACGCCGCGGCAGAGCGACTCAAGCGAGCGGCGCAGGGCCTCGAACGCTTCGGGGCCGTTTGCCCGGGCAAGCCGGTCAGCGTCGGCCAACTCGACCAATAACAGGCTAAGCGCGCAGCGCGACCGGCGACAAGCGGCCACTGCCACCGATAGCCGACCCGACAAGTCCGACGACGCCGGAGTCGCCTCGCTGGTGGCATGTATGCTCCGGACCGCCACGGTCTCTTCAGATGCCACGGCAGCGGATGCCGCGGCAGTCGCATCGGGTGCGTTCGCCGAGTTGGAAACCGTGGCCGGCTCCGCAACCGTTTTCGGAGCGTCGCGCGATTCGCTTCGCTGCGTAACCTGGGCGACCGCCTCGCTGAGCGATTGAAGATCGCAAAGCAGGTCTTCGGCGTCCGCCGGGGTCCGATTGCCGACAAGATCCTCGGCCGCCGAGGCAGCCACATCGGCAAGCTGCCGGTGCGCCTGGGCCAAAATGTCGCGGTAGTCGAGACCGTCGGGCAGTTGCAGCGAGAGGACGTCGGCCAGTTGCCGCACCTTCTCTTCCAGGTTGCCCATCAACTCGTCGAACTGCTCTTTCGAAAGGTCGTGATAACGTTGGCCGGCCGCCAGCAACTCACCCAGCACGTCGGATTGACCGTCGGCCAGGAATCGGGAGACCAACTCGGCCAGGTGCAGAATCTGCTGCAGCCGATTCTCGGCCGCCGTGTTCAGGCGAACCGCCTCGACCAGCGCCTCCGGCAGACCCCAATGGTCCAGAAGCCGCGAGGTGAGTTGGGTGTGGTCGAAGCCCATCGACTCGCCTTCCATTGCCGGCAGGTCTTGTCCGGTCGCATAGACCTTGTCCAGCAGCCGCACGTATGGGGTGCCCAACTCCTGGATCAGCAGCAGGGCTCCCAAATCCTGAAGCAGCCCGGCAATGAACGGCTCGTCACCCGGCTCGCCCCAGATGGTCTCGCTGATCTCTCGCGCGGCCACCGCTTTGGTGAGCGTGTGCCGCCAGTAATGCTGAAGCGTTCGGCCGGCCACGCCGTTGAAGAGTCCGGCCGGCAGGCTGAATCCCAGCACGAGCAGTTTCAGCGGCTTGATACCCAACAGGGCCAGGGCCTGATTCAGGTCGGATACTTCCCGGCTGAGCCCGAACAGAGAGCTGTTGACGACCCTGAGCAGTTTTATCGTCAGGGCCGGATCGTTCTCGATGCACGTTTTCAACGCCCGGGCGTCGACCTGGGGATTGTCGGTCAGCCTTAGCACTTCCATGGCCACGGCCGGCAGGCTGTGGAGCTGGCGTGCCTTGGCAACCAGGCAATCGATTGTCTTGGCCGGGTCTTTCATGGCGGGCTCGGGGGAGGCTGATTTTCGGCACTTCGCCAGATGCGAATGCGCACACAAGAAATCTACCTCAAAATTACCGCCCGCGCCCCCGTGTGATACGGTTATGCCCTCGACTTCCCGGCATACGCAGGCGCAATATGCAGCGCGGGGCGAGAGAAGCTGGGGTCCGCGGCGTCTGACTGGATGGGGTGATCGGCAGGACGCTGTCCGCCGGGTGGTGGGGCTCTATCAACACAGGGCGGCAGGGTCGCCAACCAAACCGGTGCTACCGCACCCAGGCAAAAACCGGGTCGCCACTAATCGCCGATCTTTGTCAAAAACTTAACGATCTTTGAGGTTAGTGGCACAG
>CAZDHN010000657.1:0-3726 GCA_964505115.1 uncultured Planctomycetaceae bacterium | reverse complement strand
CGCCCGCCCCGCAAAAACCGGGATAACACACCGCCAACTGGCGAACTTGGGCTAATCAACGACGGCTCGGAGGAGATCGAAGGCAAGTTCACCTTCGACGGGTATTTACTGGACGACGGCGAGCAAATCCAGTTGGGCAGCACGTTGTTCCTGGCCACGTACCAGGCCGACTGGCTCAGCGGCGCGCCGAGCGGCGGCAACGACTTTGCCTTGATGGCGGTCCCCGAACCCTCGACGCTGCTGCTGGCGCTGCTAGGCACCATGATCTTCTCCAGCCGTAGACGCCGTCGCGCGTCGCGCTGATCGGGGTGCGGGAACGAGCTTGTAGCTGAATTCGCAAGAATTCAGCCCGCGGACTTGGATTGTGCTACAGCATAACAACCCAACGGCACCCGGCATCCTTCGGCAGAACATCTTGCCCGAATTCGTTATGCTGAAGCATAACCTACTTGGTCTTCTCTCCCCAAACCCCTCGCCCCCGGTCCCTCTCCCCGCAAGCGGGGCGAGGGGAGTTATTTCCGCGAGATGCCCCCTTCCTGCACTCACTCCCCAACCCGCACATGCACGTGGCCGGTTGCTGTTTGGCCGCGTTGGTTGGTGCGGTGGACGGTTGCCAGGTAGTGGCCGGGTTTGGTGTAGCGGTGAGTGGTTGTGGCGTAGCCGTCCGGGGCGTGCTTTACGGCGTTGCCGTCGGATTGGACGGTGACCGGCGGGCTGCCGTCGCCGAAGGTCCAGGTCTCCTGGCCGTCGTCCTTGGCGATGCGGAACGAGCGGACCTTGAACGTGATCGGGTCGCCCGGCTTGATGTTGAACGTTGGCGAGTAGTTGGCGTGAATCGAGGGCGGCAACTGCTTGGGATTCTGGCGGTCGATCACCTGCACCACGGCGAAGTCGTAGTCGACGTTGCCACGGTCGTCGGTCACCTTGAGCACCTCGCTGTAGACGCCCGACTTGTCGTAGCAGCGGGTCGCCTTCGAGCCGGTCGCCCGGGTGCCGTCGCCGAAGGTCCATTCGTACTTGGCGATGTGCTCCGGGCCGCGGTCGCACCAGGAGAGGCCGGCGTCGAGCAGGACGGGCTCGCCCGCCCAGGTGAGATGGTGCGGTCGGGCGACGGCTTGGAGCTTGGTTTTATGTGCGGCGTGGTAGGCCTGCCAGAAGAAGGCGTAGCCCTCGACGATCCCCAGCCGCCCGCTGGGCTGCATGGCGCGGATATCGAAGTGCAGGTGCGACCAGCCGCCGCTGCCGCCCTCCTTGCCAAGCGTGCCGATCTTCCGGCCAAGCTTGACTCGCTCGCCCAGCTTGAGCGACGGCTCGAACGATTGCAGGTGGCTGTAGCGATAGAACCAGCCGCGATCGTCCTTGATGTAGATCACGTCGTAGCGCGGCCGGGCCTGCTCTTCGTAGCCGGGCAGCACGGCCTTGCCCACCTGAACAACCAGGCCGTCGGTGGCCGCCAGCACGTCGACCATCCCCTCCGTGCCGCCGATGTCGAGCCCGTAGTGATAGTAGATCGACTTCGTGCCGGGCACCTCGCCGCCGTCGACGAAGACGGGCACGTTGCACATCTGCGTGTCGGTGGCGAACCATTTTTGCCGGGCCGGGTAGCCGAACGTGCCGGGCCGAATCCAGGGCGAGCCGGCCGGCCACAAACGCAGCCGGGCGTCGGCGTCCAGGGCCCAAATGTTCTTGCACTGCGAGGTGAACCCCTTGGTCACGGCGCAGTCGATCCGCACCTCGCCCACGGTAACCGGCAGCCGATAGTAGGCGGCGGTCAACTCGACCCTTCGGCCCGCCACTTCGACGGTCGCCACGGCGCTGCGTATGGCGTCGCGCACAGTGTCGCGTTTCTCCTTGAGGTTCAGCAGCTTGACGGTGACCGAGCGGCCGTTGGCCAGGGTTACGTCGACCTGCTGGCCGATGTTCAAATCGACCGTGCGCATCAGCGGCTCGATCTTGGCCGCGGCGGCCGGCATTACGGCCAGCGCAAGCAGCAGAGTGGCCAGGCAGATAGTTCGGGTGGTTCGGTTCATGTTGCTTTCCCCGTGGTTGTTTGAGGGTGTACGGTCGAGAGGTTACGGAAACCCCGCTGAGTTTACTAGACAGGCTCGTCCGAGGCAACCGCCCTCCCATTTTGTGACTTTGCAGTTCTCCTGCCGACGGACGTTTTGGAGCAGCAAGCGAATTTCCGCTTTCCGTTCTCCGCTCTCCGCTTTGCGTAAAGTTGCACACCGCGGCCGTTCTGGGTATCATCCATACTACTAACCTCAAAGATCGTTAAGTTTTTGACGAAGTTCAGCGATTGGTGGCGGGTGTGTTCTTGCCTGGGTGCGGTAGCACCGGTTTGGTTGGCGGCCCTGCCGCCCTATGGTATTCACCCGGCGGCGTGGCCGGGCAATCGGTCGACTCAACTCGAATCAGAAGAGGTGTGCCATGCGGAGGATGAAGACTACTCTGGGATTCTGGACCTTGGCGGCCATCGCGCTAGCCTGCCTGTTGACGGCTTCGGCCCATGCCGACGACCAGTGGATCGTCTACCAGGGCAAGGAGGGGCCCGGCCTGGGTAAACACATCGTCTTCGTCACCGGCGACGAGGAGTATCGCTCCGAGGAATCGATGCCGCAGTTGGCCAAGATCCTCGCCAAGCGGCAGGGCTTCAAGTGTACGGTGCTGTTCGCCATCAACAAGGAGTCGGGCGAGATCGATACGGTTGTGCCGGACAACATCCCCGGCCTAAAGACCCTGCGAACGGCCGACCTGATGGTCCTCTTCACCCGATTCCGCGAACTGCCCGACGAGCAGATGAAAGAGATCGTCGACTACACGAACTCCGGCCGGCCGATCGTCGCCCTGCGGACCGCCACCCACCCCTTCTTCTACCGCAAACACAAGGATAGCCCCTATGCCAAGTACTGCTGGCAGAGCAAGGAGTACAAAGGCGGATACGGCCGCCAGGTGCTGGGCGAAACGTGGGTCAACCACTACGGGCACCACAAGCACGAGAGCACTCGGGGCCTGGTCGCCAAGGGCATGGAGAACTGCCCTATCGTCAAAGGCTGCGAGGATATTTGGGGGCCGTCGGACGTTTACGGGATCACCACCCTGTCCGGCGACAGCAAGCCGCTAATCATGGGCCAGGTCCTCACGGGCATGGACCCCAAGGACGGGCCGAACCCGGAAAAGAAGCTTACGCCCATAGCCTGGACAAAAACCTTCACGGGCACCTCCGGCAAGCCGAGCCGAGTGTTCACGACCACCATGGGCCACGGCGACGACCTGAAGAGCGAAGGCTTCCGCCGCCTGCTGGTTAACGCCTGCTATTGGGGACTGGGCATGGAAGACAAGATTCCCGAGCGGGCCAATGTCGATCTGGTCGGCAAATACGACCCCCTACCCATCGGCTTCGGCAAACATCGAACAGGCGTAAAGCCGGCGGATCACGCTTTGTAGGTCGGAGATTGGAAATCGGAAGTCGGAAATCGCGGGTGGCTTTGCATCTAAGATATCCGCTTGGCCCGGTAGATGGAACGCTCACTCTCCAGGAACAACATCCATGCACGCCTCGCCAAGATTGGCCGCCTTGTCGGCCTTGATTACTCTGGCTATCATCCTTTCCGCCAACAGCCCCTTGTCGGCGGACGATGCGGCCTTCTGGCCTCGCTTTCACGGGCCGAAGGGAGATAACATCTCCACCGATACCGGGCTGCTGAGTGAATGGCCCGAAGAAGG
>CAZDHN010000656.1:0-3728 GCA_964505115.1 uncultured Planctomycetaceae bacterium | reverse complement strand
CGATGCTAGCGTCTAATCAATGGCGGTCAAAAAATCACTGGGGCAAGCCCGGTGGGGGCAACTCAAATTCCGGTTTAATTCCTGTCCAAATCCTTACTTACTAAAAAACCCCCTCGGCACCCAAGCATTCGGGCACCGAGGAGGCGGCTTTTTCCGGTCGCGTCGATAACCCGGCCCGCAGTCACGGGACAGGTCCAAGGGACCCAACCATACCGATTCTGCTCGGCCTAGAGCGACCCCGCAATATTCTGGAATTGCGTTGAAGCGGCCGTGCCGATCGACTGAATGGCCGTGAGGCACACAATGACGATCAGCGCCAGCATCACGGCGTACTCAACCGCGGTGGGGCCATCTTCGGAAACGAGGAAACGTTGTACCTTCTTAGCGAGCGACTTCATTGAATTCCTCCCTTTCAGCGGTAGTCCTGGCCGACACTTTGTTCAGCCGAAAAAGGACTTACCGGAAACAAACCAATATGGGTCTTCCAGGCAACGACGCCAGTCGAAAAGACCAACGTTGACCTGCTGCACTACCTCCAAGACCCAGGTTTAAGTTACGACGAGACCTCTCCTCGCCCAAAGTCGCTACACTTTGTCCGCCTAACCGGACTTAGCATAAACATTCCTTCGGCAGCCAGACTGCCGGCCGGGAAAACCCAACCGGCCCTTAGCTTTGCGTACCGATCTTGCGACCGGTTTGCCTTTATCGAGAATGAGAGGCTTGCAGGTCCTTTCCTTACTCAGACGATCCGCCGGCTAAGAAACACCGGCAACACGCCCGGCGCGGCCCGACTCTCGGACCGCCCTCGGGGCCTCGCGCCGAAGCACTCGGCCTCCGTAGTCAAACCTATGTCAAGATCCCAGAATGTCAAACTGAAGAGTTTAGGCAAACGGGGAAAAATCTATAGCTTTCCAAAAATGAATACCGATTATGCCGGCTCGTGTCGTCTGGCCGCCGGTTTGGCCGCACCATAGCGTGGGCTAGACTTTGCTGGGTTGACGCCATGGACCGTCCGGGGGGATTCGAAAATGGCCGACAGCGGAAGCTGGCGGTTCAGCCGAGGAGCCACGCTATCGAATTGTCTCGACGAGTTCGCCTTATTGAGGTCGGCCTCTTCCTGGCCATCTGGCTGGGACTGATGGTGTTTGGCCGGACGATGCTCTTTCGCGATCCGGGTACGCTTTGGCACACGGTGGTCGGGCAACAGATACTTGAGACCGGGCAACTCGTCCACGCCGACTCCTTCAGCTTCACCGCCGCCGGACAGCCTTGGGTCAACCAGTGGTGGCTGGCCGAGTGCGGCATGGCCGTTTTGTACGGGCTGTGTGGCTGGGACGGCCTCCTGCTGGCGACCGCCGCGATACTGGCGGCCACGTACGCCTGGGCCGGCTCGCGGCTGATTCGTGCCGGGCTGCATCCGCTGTTGGCGGTGCTCTTGATCGGCCTCGCGTTGGCTGCCAGCTCGCACAACTTCCACGCCCGGCCACTGATCGTCACGATAGCCTTGCTGGCGTGGACTTTTGCCCTTCTGGTTGACGTAGAGGCCGGCCGCGCCTCGCTCCGGCGGCTCTGCTGGCTCGTGCCCATATTCGTCATCTGGGCAAACATGCACGGCGGCGTGCTCGGCGGGATCGGCACGCTGGGGTTGGCGGCCGGCGGATGGGGGCTGGTTTGGTTATTGGGCAGCGATTCACCGGTTCACAATTGGCGCCAACTGCTCGCGCTGGCCGCACTGGTGCTGGTATGCTGCCTGTCGGTATTGATAAATCCCCATGGGCTGGACCTTCCGCGGGCGTGGCTGAACACGCTGACGCTTCCCCTGACGGAGTTGATCGAGGAGCATGCTCCGCTTAGCTTGACGAAGCCGCCCGGCTGGACGGTAGTTGCCCTGGGGTTGGGATACTTGGGGCTATTGGCCGGCGTGTTTCCGCGTCGACCTCGGGTGACGTGGCTTCTGCCGATTGTCTGGTTCCTGCTGGCATGTCAGCGCGTTCGACACGCTCCCCTGTTCGCCATTACGGCGGCAATCGCCTCGGCCGACATGCTTCCGCACACGCGTTGGGCCGCCTGGCTGGCGAGTCGGGATCTGTTTGGCAGTCCGTTGGAAATGGGTGCCACTGCTGGCTCGTCCAGCAGTGCAAAGCACAAACCCCGCGAGAACACTGCTGGGCAAGCCAGCAGTGGCACCCACGGGCAAGCCAGTAGTGGCACCCGCGGGCCAGCCCACCGGCAAAAGGGCGCTATCTTATGCCTGGCGATAATCTGTCTGGCGTTGCTGATCCAGGCGTCGGGGGTCAAGGTGCCGGTTGTCGGGCGCGACTGGGTCCGGTTCGATTCGGCCTATTGGCCCGTCGAACTGTTGCCGGAATTGGAGCGGATCAATCGCGAGTGTCCCGAGGGCACGCGGATATTCAACGATCTGGGGCTGGGTGGATTCCTGATCTACCACACTCCGCGTCTTCGCCTGTTTATCGACGACCGCTGTGCCCTGTACGGACGCGACCTATTGCCGACCTACGACCGGGCGCGTCGCGAGGATCCGGCACTAATCGAACAGTGGCACGAGCAGTACGCCTTCCCTTACGCGCTGGTCGTCAGCGGTTCCCCTTTCGACCGCTATCTGGACCAGAGCGACTCTTGGACGCGCCTCGGCCGCGCCCCGGCCGCCACCCTCTACCGGCGCAGCGCGGGCCGCTAGGCCGCGTCGGGTTATGTTGTCTCTGCCGCTTTTCACGGTTGTAACCGTTTACGGAGTTCGTCGCAAAAACGCCCGGTGGTTGAGCGCAGCGAAACCCCGGGGTTTCGCTGCGCTCAACCACCGGGCGTGTTTTGCCTGATTAAGAGCGACTTTCGTGAAGCGTTACAACGTATGTTTGTGCTGAGATGGAAGACCGAAATAATAGCCCGAAAAACCGCTGGGTCGACGGCACGCAGCGGAACCTGTTCGCTTGGGGGTTGCTGGCCTCCGTGCTGTTGTTTGCCGCGCTGGCCGGGCCGTTCTTTGCCGGCCGCGTCTACACGCACGATGACCTGGGCGCGTTTCATCTGCCCATGCGCGCGTTCTACGCCGCGCAGCTTGCCCTGGGCGAACCGTTCGACTGGAGTCCGCAGCTTTTTTCGGGCTTCTATGCGTCGGGCGAGGGGCAGGTCGGAATGTATCATCCGCTGCACCTGCTGTTATACAAATACTTGCCGCTTCAGGCTGCCATGGCCTGGGAACTGCTGGCCACCTACCCGTTCATGCTGGCCGGAATGTTCCTCCTGCTACGCCGGCTGCTTGGCCGTCGCGACGCGGCCATATTGGGCAGTCTGACGTTCACTTTCTCAGGCTTCAACCTGCTACACTTCGTTCATCCCAACGCCGTGGCCGTCGTGGCCCATATCCCTTGGCTGCTTTGGGCCATCCAGATTGTGGCGGCCGACTCCAACAAATCCAGGGTGGCGGCGGCCGAAGTCGGCATCGCCCTGCTGACCGGGTCGCAGTTGCTGTTGGGTTATCCGCAATACGTCTGGTTCTCGCTGCTGGCCGAGGTTGCCTTCGCCTGGTTCGTGATTCGGAGTCGTTCCAAAAAGCTCCCTCTCCCTTTGGGAGAGGGTCGGGGTGAGGGGGATTGGCTAAGCAGGCAGGACCGTGAAGCTGCCTCTGCCGCGGAAAACCCTCACCCTAACCCTCTCCCAAAGGGAGAGGGGACTTGGCGCACGTGGTGGCGGCTGGGGATTGCCAAGGG
>CAZDHN010000655.1:0-3744 GCA_964505115.1 uncultured Planctomycetaceae bacterium | reverse complement strand
GAACTCTTGCGAGTTCAGCTACGTCGTCCCGTAGCTGGATTCGCAAGAATTCAGCTGACTTGGAGGTGGACACGGATTGATCTGAACTCTTGCGAGTTCAGCTACGTCGTCTCGTAGCTGGATTCGCAAGAATTCAGCCGCCGGGGAGGCAACCGCGGATTGATCTGAACTCTTGCGAGTTCAGCTACGAGGGGGTAGTGATGAATACAAAGCGCCACGACTACTTGAAACGACTACCGCCGGAATACTACCGCGGGCAGGCTCACGTGCATTGGGCACTGACGATGGAAGAGCGGAAAACCGGCTGGCTCATTCCCGTCTTCTATTACAAGTATCGCGAGATTCTTACACACACCGCGTTTCGCTTCGGGCTGTGCTGTCCGATCTATTGCTGCATGCCGGACCACATTCACATGCTCTGGGTGGGAATCCTCGATCACTGCGATCAGCGAAAAGCGATGCGTTACTTTCGCGTACAGTTGAATCCAGTGCTGGAAAAGCTCGAAGCGCGCCTTCAACGTCAGCCGTACGACCATGTGTTGCGCGAAGAAGAACGAGAGCGTACGGGGTTCGAGGAAGTTGCCGAATACATCGCCCTGAATCCCGAACGACGGGGGCTCGTGCCGCTCGACGAATATTTGAGGTATTCCTACACCGGTTGTCTTCTTCCAGGATATTCTGAACTCAAGCCGTTCGAGGAAGGCTATTGGGATCGGTTCTGGCGTATCCATGCACATCTGGCGGAAAACGGCCTACACATTGGAGCACCGGCCGGATAGGATGGCTGGAGTAGCTGGATTCGCAAGAATTCAGCCGACTTGGAGGTGGACACGGATTGATCTGAACTCTTGCGAGTTCAGCTACGTCGTCCCGTAGCTGGATTCGCAAGAATTCAGCCGACTTGGAGGTGAACACGGATTGATCTGAACTCTTGCGAGTTCAGCTACACGAGCCGGGAGCGTTGAATGACCAGCCATGTTGAGATGAACGTCCGTTGCCGCTTGATCGTTTTGATTGCCGTCGCCTTCCTGATGCCGTCGGGTGTCGTCGCCGACGAGGCTGAACTGACGCTTGCCGGGCCGGCGCAGACCTTGACGGTCGATAACCCCGGGCCGGCGGTTGTGCCGACGATTTATGTGGTGGGCGAGCCGGATCGGGCCGCGCGGCCGGTTCGCAAGACCAAGGGGGTCTGCATCTCCGGCAGCCGGCTGACCGAGACGCTGCTGAGCGAGAGCGTGCTGATACTGCGGCCCGACGGCGTCAGCAGTTGGGGGTATCATACGGGGTTCGATATCTTCCGCGGGCCTCAGTTTCAAGATGGAAAGCGGGTCGATCCGCGTACGCTCGTCGAGTACGACAAGTGGCAATACGACCCGATCCAACGGCCGAGCATCGTGGGCGGCGACATGAACCTGCTGCGGCTGCACGTCAATCGACCCATGCCGCCGGTCGTCTACGAGATCGCCTTTGCCCAGCCGATCAGGATCCGCTCGCTGGAGGTCCGTTCGAACTGCGATCAGATTCGCCAGCCCGGCGTGATCGTCCGCGTGCGTGCATTTTCCGACCGCGAGCGGAAGAAGCTGATCGCCGAGCGAACCGTGGGGCCCGACCAGCCGGCCGAGCGGTTTCCCGTCCGCCTGGAAGGGCTCGACCAACGGCGTATCTACCTCGAACTCTCGGGCGAAGCGCCCAAGGGCACGCCGGTCTGCCTCTACTACACCTTCTTCGAGGCGATCCTCGACAGCAGCAAGCTGAAACTACCCAAGCTGGCCACTGGCAAGAACACACTGCGGGTGACCGACGACCCGGACAGCTCGCATCGCGGCCGCGTCGTGCTGCGTTGGGAGGAGCGGCCGGCCGCCGATCGCGTCTGGGACGACTTCGAGCAATCGATTCGCTTCAGCGGCTGCAAGCGACTTGCCGCCAGCACGGAAAACGGCTTGGCGTTTAGCGGCGATTATTTCGGCCGAGTTACTTTCCCAGCCAACGGCCGCGACTTCGGCATCCATCGCTCGTTGGACAGTGTTGATCTGACCGGGTTCAACCACCTGGGTATCGCGATGCGCGCGCGGCAAGATGCCCCGATGCGGGCGATCCTCTTCGGAATCAAGAACGGCGAGGGCCGCTATCAATACGTTCGTCCACGGGCGGGCAAGCGGTGGAAGTTCCAGACGTTCGACATCAGCCGGCTGAAACGCGATCGGGTAACCAGCATGGCGGTCTATTGGCTGGCCGTACCGGGCTTCGACCGGCCCGAAGAGCCCTGCGTTTACGACATCGACACGATCAGCCTCTGGCAGGCCACGCCCGAGCCGGTGGTCGAACGGAAGCTGCCCAAAAAGATCGCCGAATACCGTTCAACGTCCGAGGGCAAAACGTCGCCGAAGCGCGGCATCCCGGCGATTCAGAACTGGTTCCCGATGGGTGTTTACGACGGGATCACTTCGCGGCCGGACCAGGAGTGCCGCTGGCTGTTCGACCAGATGAAGCGGCTGAAGATGAACACGGTTTACCTCTCCAACGGCAACCTGGAGGGGCTCAAGCGTATCCTGCCCTTGGCCGAGGCGAGCGGGATCAGGTTGGTTTACCAGGGCACGAGCGACGGGGCACTATACTACCTGCATCTGGCCACGCCCGAGGCGAGGCTCGGGTCGATGGAGAAGGTGATCCTACCCCGGGCGCGCGAGTGGGTGCCAAAGTTTGTCGGCCGCTGGGGGTTGGTCGCCTGGAGCCTGACCGAGGAGATCTCGCCCGAGATGTCGGCCGAGTTGACGCCCTTTTACCGGCTCGTCCGCGAGTTGGACCCCGAGCATCCACCCACCGTGCTGCACAACAACCTGAAGGCGGCCGAGGTCGATCTCAAGACGAACCGGCCGCTGGTCGTCACGCACGACTTCTACCCGTTCTTCTGGAGCCCGCGCTCCGGCCCCTCCAACCCGGGCCGCTCGATCCCAATGTATCGGTCGCGCGCCGCCGGCTACTACAAGCTGTGTCGTCAACACGGCGCCAGCCTCTGGATGATGCCGCAAAGTTGGGGCCAGGACGAAACCCGGCCGCTCGATCCGCCCCACTACGGCTACCGCGGCGGAATGCGCACGCCCCAGCCCGGCGAAATCAAGCTGCAAGGCTGGGTGGCGATCGCCGAGGGCGCTACCGGGCTGATGTTCTACGCCACGCTGGGTAATGAGAAGGGCACTCATCACCTTTGGGACTCCGGCTGGACCGAGACGCCCAACACCCGGGCGGCCGGCGAACTGTTCGGCCGGGTCGGACGCGTCGCCCCGCTGTTGTGCCGGCTCGAGCGCGACTACAAGGAGTCGGGCTTCGTCGAGAGTTCCGACAAGCGCGTGCTGGCCCATGCGTTCGTCAAGCGACCCGGCAACTCGGGCAAGGCGCGGTACGTCGTCCTGGCATCGCTCGACGGATTCGAGCCGCTGAGCTTTGATCTGACCCTCAAGGGCCAGGGCAACGTCTACGACATGGTCGCCCGACGCGAGATTACCGGCAAGCTGACCGGCCTGAAACTGGCCGCCGGAGAAGGCACTCTGCTGCTGGTCGGCACGCCCGAAGACTACGCCGCCGACTGCCGGCTAATCGACGCGGACTCGGGCGATCCGTAGCGGTGTTGACGTCGCTTCGCGGGAGGATTGCTTGCAATCGACGCGGGCTCTGCTAAGCTGAAGTCCTAGCAGCCCGTTGAAAAAGTCCCTTGCCGCTGATTTGGGTGCCACTGCTGGCTTGTCC
>CAZDHN010000654.1:0-3751 GCA_964505115.1 uncultured Planctomycetaceae bacterium | reverse complement strand
GCCACGGCTGGACTTCCGTCCTCGCAGTAGATGGCTGGTGAGAAATGCGGGTTAGTATGTTTCCGTATTGGGAGGGAGTAACAGGATGAGCAGAGCCAGTACGCGAAACCGACTTCTGGACGCGGCGGGACCCGTCTTCGCGGAAAAGGGATACCAGGCGGCCACGGTTCGAGAGATTTGCGACCAGGCCGGCATGAACGTGGCCAGCGTGAATTACTACTTCGGCGACAAGGAAAACCTCTACGCCGAAGTTATCAAGCGGATTAGGCCGCCACGGATCGCCGACCTTCTGGAGGATTCTTGGTCGGCGGAAACACCACCGGCCGACAAGCTCCGCGACTTCATTCGCGCGTTGGTAAGCGAGCTCTCCGGCCGACGGCCATTCCCTTGGTTTCACGAACTCGTCAAACGGGAGATATCCGACCCAACGCTGATCGGTGGGAAACTCTTGCAGGAACGTTTCAGCGCCAACTTCACGCTATTGCAGGGGATTCTGGACGAGATTTTCCCACCGGAGACCCCCATGCACCAACGCCACAAAGTCGCCTTTAGCGTGATCGGCCAGTGCGTACACTTCCATGTTTCCGAGAAGATCACCGCCAGGCTGATTGGCGAGGATGAATTCAAGGCGCACTTCGGGCCGGAAGAGATCGCCGAACACGTATGCCGGATGTGCCTGGCCTCGCTGGGACTTGCGCCGCCGATTGTGGAGTCGCGCCCCGGCAGCGCCGGCCAACCCAATCCTGCCGACGCGCAAGCCGCATCCGCAAACACCGCTGGGAAAGAGGGGACATAGTGCCATGACCGACAAGAAATCGCTGGGCATCGAAGTTGGCAGAATTCTGCTGCCGGTTGTCATACTCGCTGTAGGCGTGGGTGGTTTTTTCGCCCTGGGTAGCCGGCCAAAGTTGCCCTTGGAAGAGGCTGTCGAGAACCCGGCGCCAGCCGTGGAGGTCGTGCCGGTTGCCATACACGAGGGCGTGCTCAACATCGACGTTGACGGCGTGGTAGTGCCCTATCGCGAGGTCTCGCTGGCCGCGGAGGTCAGCGGCCGAATCATGCTCAAGGCCGAGTCTTGTAATGCGGGCAACTACGTTACCAAGGGCACGACCCTGTTGGAGATCGACCCGCGCGATTACGAGTTGAAGGCTCGTCAGCTTACCAAGCAACTCAATCAGGCCGACGTCGAACTGGAGGAACTGGACGTCGAGGCGGCGAACACCAAGTTGCTAATCACGCTGGCCGAAGACACTCTGAAGTTGCAAGAGAACGAACAGAAGCGGTTCGCCTCGCTGGCCAAGAAGGACTATGCCACCGACTCGCAAATGGACGAGCAGCAGCGGGCCGTGCTGACCGCCAAAAACGCCTTGCTGCAACTGAATAACCAGTTGCGCACGCTCGCCACGCGTCGCAGCCGGTTGGAGAACGCGCAGGAATTCATGGCGGTCCAGTTGGAGAAGGCGCAACTCGATCTGTTGCGAGCCAAGATAGTCTCCCCCATCGACGGCGTCGTCACAAGCGACCCGGTCGAGTTGGATTCCTACGTGAACGTCGGCTCGTCGCTGGTCACCATCGAGGACACCTCGGCCGTCGAGGTGAAGTGCAACTTGCGGATGAAGGAGTTGTACTGGCTTTGGAACCAGCCGGACGCCCAGCACGGCGGCTCGACCGAGACCGAGGCACGCACCGACTATCAGATCCCCAAAACACCGGTCGAAGTGGCTTACCGGCTGGCCGGCCGGGAGTATTGCTGGGACGGCGTCCTCTCGCGGTTCGACGGCATCGGGCTGGACGCTCAAACGCGAACGGTGCCCTGCCGCATCGTCGTCAAGGCGCCTCGAGCGGTACGGGTGAAGGACGTGAAGGGGTCGCGAGAAGTGCCGACCGGACCCCCGGCGCTGGTGCGCGGCATGTTCGTTGCCGTCCGGGTCCACGCCAAGCCGCGGGCCGTGCTGTTCGACGTGCCCGAGGCGGCCGTTCGGCCGGGCGACCGGCTCTGGCGAGTGCGCGACGGGCGGCTGGCGGTGCTCCAGGTCCAGGTCGTGGCCGTCTCGTCGCAAGAGGCGACCGTGGAGGCTGACCCCCAGGCACTCGTTGAAGGCGACAAAGTGGTCATCTCGCCGCTGGCATTCGTGGAAGACGGCATGGCCGTGAGGGAGCAAACCGCACGATGAAGTCACTCATTCGATGGACGATCGACAACACGCCGGCGATGAACACGCTGATGGCGGCCCTGCTGATCGTCGGTGCGGTAAGCCTCTACAAGATGCGCCGGGAGACGTTTCCCGACTTCGATCTGGAAATCATCACCATAACGGTTCCCTATCCGGGCGCCAGTCCGGACGAGGTCGAGGAGGGGATCTGCCAGAAGATCGAAGAGGCGGTCCAATCGATTGCCGGGATCAAGAAGATGACGTCTTCCGCCTTCGAGGGAGCCGGCTCGGTCGTGTTGGAACTGGAGTCCGACGTTGACGACGTGCAGAAGACGCTTAACGAAGTCCGCTCCGAGGTCGACCGTATCCCCAGCTTCCCCGTCCTGGCCGAAGACCCGGAAGTAAAGCAAATCACGCTGCGCCGCGGCGCCATTCGGGTCGGGGTCATCGGCCCCGACACCGACGCGCCTATTGATCTTTGCATAGCCAATGCGCGGATCAAGGGGGTTCCGCCAGGGAACCGGGCTTCGCCCTCGATCATTAGCCATGCAAGGGTCAATAATGCGGAACTGAAGCTCCGCGAACTGGTCGAGGAAGTCCGCGACGATCTGCTGCAACTGCCGCTGGTAACCCAGGCCGAGTTGGTCGGGGCGAAGGACTACCAGATCGATATCGAGATCGACGAGGACACGCTGCGCAAGTACGGCCTGACATTGCAGCGAGTGGCCCAAATCGTCCGCCGCGAGAATCTCGAACTGCCCGGCGGAAACATGAAGACCGATTCGCAAGAGGTCCTCTTGCGTGGAAAGGCCAAACGTCTGGTCGGTTCCGAAATAGCCAAGATTCCGCTGGTTACTCAGTCGGACGGCGTGGTGCTGACGGTGGGCGACTTGGGGGAGGTCCGCGACGAATTCGCCGACACCACGGCACTCAATAGCGTCAACGGCAAGCCGGCGATGGTCATCTCCGTCCAAAAGACCGCCAGCGAGGACATGCTGGCCATCGTGGCCGAGGTGAAGGACTACGTCGCCGGCAAGCACTTGCCCGACGGATACCAATTGAAGACCTGGGACGACCAATCGGTGATCGTTCGCGACCGGCTGGAACTCTTGGGCCGCAACGGCCTGCAAGGCATGGTCCTGGTGTTTCTCGTGCTGGCAGTCTTTCTGGAGATGCGGCTGGCGTTTTGGGTTGCCTTGGGCGTGCCCATCTCGATGCTGGGCGCCTGCGTCGTGCTGATCGCCGCCGACCAGACGCTCAACATGCTCTCGATGTTCGCCTTCCTGATGGCCCTGGGTATCCTGGTCGACGACGCCATCGTGGTCGGCGAGAACGTCTACGCGCATCGTCAGCGCGGAAAGCCCTTCACCGACGCGGCCATCGACGGGACCTGCGAGGTGCTGCCATCGGTCGGGGCCTCGGTAACCACGACGATCCTGGCCTTCGTACCCTTGTACTTCGTGCCCGGCGTGATGGGGAAATTCATAGCGATCATGCCGGTTGCCGTGATCACCATGCTCGTCATCTCCCTGATCGAGGTTACGTTCATTCTGCCCTGCCACCTGGCACACCAGTCGAAGCATGGGGATAGCATCGCG
>CAZDHN010000653.1:0-3759 GCA_964505115.1 uncultured Planctomycetaceae bacterium | reverse complement strand
TGCGCGGATCAAGGGGGTTCCGCCGGGGAACCGGGCTTCGCCCTCGATCATTGGCCATGCAAGGGTCAATAATTCAACGGTATTGGGGCAAGCCCGGCCGCTGAACGTTCGAATCAACTACAACTATCAACTATCAACTACCCACTACCCCTCGCCCCTCAGGCAGACATCGTCTGCTTGCGGTCGGGGCCGACGGAAACCACCTCGGCCGGGCAACCAACAAGCTGGCTGATCCGAGCAACGTACTTCTTCGCGTTCTCGGGCAAGTCTTCCATGCGGCGGACTTCGGTGATTTCCTCTTGCCAGCCGGGTAGCGTTTCGTAAATGGGCACCACGCGGCGCAGATCGTCTACATGGCTGGGGAAGCGGGTCGTGCGTTGTCCGTCCAGTTCGTAGGCGGTGCAGATCTTAATCTCGGCAAGCTCGCTGAGCACGTCCAGGAGCATCACGCAAAGTGCGTCGACACCGCTAAGCCGGGCCGTGTAGCGGGCGGCAACCGCGTCGAACCATCCACAGCGACGCGGTCGCTTGGTAACGGTTCCGTACTCGTTCCCCTTCTCGCGGATATGTTGACCGGTCTCGTTGTCTTGTTCGGTCGGGAACGGTCCGCCGCCTACCCGCGTGGTGTACGCCTTGAGAATGCCGAGCACCTTGGTAACGTAACGGCCCGGCACCCCGGACCCGTTGGAAACGCCGACACCCGAACTGTTGCTGCTGGTTACGAAGGGGAAGGTGCCGTGATCGATATCGAGTAGCGCGCCCTGCGCGCCTTCGAAGAGGATTTTCTTCTCCGCCTCGACCGCGTCGAGCAGGTAGGACGTCGTGTCGGCCACGTGCGGGCTGAGTCGTTCGGCGTATCCGCTGTACTGCTTGTAGATTTCGGCCGCGTCGAGTTCAACTCGTTTGGCGCCTTGGCAGAGGCCGGGCAGGATTTCGTTTTTGGCCTGCGTAATGTGCTCGATGCGCTGGCGGAAGTCGGCCCGGTACATGTCGCCCAAGCGGACGGCGAACACGCGGCCGACCTTATCGCGATAACAGGGCCCGATGCCGCGCATGGTGGTGCCGATCGCCTCGCCGCCGCTAAGCCGCTGGTCCAGGAGCCGATCTTCTTCAAAATGCCAGGGGAAGATGATGTGTGCCCGGTCGCTGATTATCAGGTTCTCGCCCACGGCGATTTGGCGACTGATCAGGCCGTCGATTTCGTCCAGCAGCGAGGCCGGGTTGAGCACCACGCCGCCGGCGACCACGCATTGCACTTTCGGCCGAAATATACCGCTTGGCACCAGCGAGAGCTTGTAGTTTTCACCCCCGGTTACCACGGTGTGGCCCGCATTCGAGCCGCCCTGGTAGCGCACCACGATATCGTGTTTCTCGGTCAGAATATCGACGATTTTGCCCTTGGCTTCGTCGCCCCATTGCAGGCCAACGACACAGGTTACAGGCACGGCACGGTTCCTCGTCAAGGTTGAAGTTGACCGCCACGGCCCAGCCGGCCGCGACATCCCAAACATGCAAGTTTAACGCCTGCCGACTTTGCCAGTCAAGTATACCCCTGCCGGCAGGGGGGCGGGCGGGTGCAGGAACGGGTTTGCGGAACCTCAACGGATCGCCGACACCGTGGTAGCTGAATTCGCAAGAATTCAGACGGATTTATGCTCACCGTCTGAATTCTTGCGAATCCAGCTACAAACGTGTTCCTGCGCCCGTGGCGGGCCAAGTTAACGTGGACACGGTTACCCACTCGGATATTGCCGGCAGTATTCGTAGATGGCCATGGCGGCCGCGGTGGCCGCGTTGTGGCTGAAGGGCAGGCCGTAGACGGGTATCTCGACCGTGTGGTCCAACAGCCGCAGCACGTCGTCCTCGATCCCCTGCCGTTCGTTGCCGATTATCAGCACCGTTTTTCGCTTAAAGGGGAACTCGAAAAGCGACGCCGAGCCGGTCGCCTGTTCCAGACCCACTAGTTCGTGGCCGTCGGCCTGTAAACGCTTCAGGACCGGCGGCAGCGTGCGATGCAGTTCCAACTCGATCGAATCGCTCGTTTCCCGGGCGATTTTGGCGATTCGCCGGGCGGTTCCCGCGCAGATCATCCGCCGCACGCCCGAGCAACTTGCCGTGCGCATGATTCGCGAAATGTTCACGTTGCTGCGCATGGGCGGCAGGGCGACGATCAGTTCCCGCGGCCGCGACAGGGCCACCGTCGGCTTGTGACGTTGTTGGACGAAGTCGGACATTTCTGACATTTCGGGCATTGGCCCACCGCGCGTACGAACGGCACCGGCGTTGCGGCCGGTGCCGTTCGGTCAGGTTCAGCTAGTACCTCTTCCAGCCTGAACTGACGGGGCGTCCGTAGCTGGATTCGCAAGAATTCAGTCCGGATCATCTGAACTCTTGCGAGTTCAGCTACCCGTCAATTCACCCTTGCAAGAGCACTAGGTTCAAGCAACTTGATGCCAAGGACGGCCTACTTCATCTTGGCCATCTTCTCGATCAGGTCGACGCTACGGCAGCTATAGCCCCACTCGTTATCGTACCAGCTAAGCACCTTGAGCATGGTGTCGTTCATCACGACGGTCCAAGGCCCGACGAAAATCGAGCTGTGCGGGTCGCCGATGATGTCGGTCGAGACGATCGGGTCCTCGGTGTATTTGAGGTAACCCTTCATCGGTCCCTCGGCCGCTGCCTTGATGGCGGCGTTGACGGCGTCGGCGGTAACGGGCTTGGCCGTTTCGACGGTCAGGTCCACGGCACTTCCGGTCGGGGTCGGCACGCGTAGCGAGAAGCCGGTCAGCTTGCCCATCAACTCGGGAATCACCAGGCCAACCGCCGCGGCGGCACCGGTGGTGGTGGGGATGATGTTCATGGCGGCCGCCCGGGCCCGATAGAGGTCCTTGTGCGGGAAGTCCTGCACGACCTGGTCGTTGGTGTACGAGTGGATCGTGGTCATCAGACCGCGCACGATACCGAACTGATCCTGAATGACCTTGGCGATTGGGGCCAGGCAGTTGGTCGTGCAGCTTGCGTTGGAAACACACAAATGCTCGGCAGTGAGCTTGTCGTCGTTGACACCCAACACGCAGGTGAGGTCGGGATCCTTGGCGGGCGCGCTGATGACGACCTTCTTGGCACCGGCCTTGATGTGGCTGTCGAACCCGGGCTTGTCGGCCGTAGCCCGACCGCGAAACACGCCCGTGCTGTCCAGAACGATCTCGGCGCCCAACTCACCCCAAGGCAATTGGGCCGGGTCGCGTTCGGCGGTCGCCTTAATCTTCTTGCCGTCGACAGTCAGATTGTCGTCGTCGAACTCGACCGTGCCGGGGTAGCGGCGATGGATACTGTCGTACTTCAGCAAGGTTGCCAGCGTCTTGTTGTCGGTCAGATCGTTAATGCCAACAACCTCGAAAACATCCGGCTTGGCCATCAGGCCACGGAACACCAGTCGGCCGATTCGGCCAAACCCGTTAATACCAACACGAATTGCCACAACTACGTCTCCTTATGGGAAATCCAGGCCCCCCTGCTTGGGTGGGTCCATTTCTCGTGATCCGATCATCTCGGCTCTGCCCGATCAATAACCGGCCATGTATGCACATGAAGAATTCGGAATTATACTAGGCTGAGCCCAAATCAGCAAGCACGGGGCGGCAGGGCCAAGTCTTCTAGTTTTCAGTTGTCAGTTGTCAGTCATTTTTCAGGTTCATCCGCTTGAAGCGTAGCTGGGCCACGGGATCGCCAACATTAGGGTGCGTTTTCAGAACA
>CAZDHN010000652.1:0-3761 GCA_964505115.1 uncultured Planctomycetaceae bacterium | reverse complement strand
CATCCACCCGCTGCCTGCCGATTATCCCCGCTGCCTGCCGATTATCCCCGCTGCCTGCCGATTATCCCCGCTGCCTGCTGATTATCCCCGCTGCCTGCTGATTAGCGCTGCCTGCCGGTTGTCGGGATTATCCGGTTTCTCTGTCCTCTGGCACGGCGTTTGCATTTAGAGATAGTCGTGCGTGCGAAAGCACGGCACACCCCCCCCAGACGGTTCGGCGGTCCGGCAACGGGCCGCCGAGCCGGAACAGAGCAGAGGCAGCTTTATGGGGCCGGTAAGACGGAAGAGGTGCGTGTGACGTTCGAGAGTCTACCGTTAGGACGTTTTATTTCATCGGGCAAATACTTAGGAACGAGAAGACAGGTATCCTGACGGCTCGGAAGTACCTACTTCCGGAAACAATGGCGAGCTGGGGATCTTCCGCCCGATTGGGTCCCCAGCTCGCCTGTTTTATTTCGCTACAGCATTATTGAACACCTGTTGCAAAATGCTACATCTCGGCGGCCGAGCAACGGTTGGTAACTCGACATAATCCGGGCGCCAACTACCTCCATCGGGCCATTTTAGTTGCCGGTTTCTCCCTCCTCGCCCGATCTTCCCCTGGTTTGTAGCTGAATTCGCAAGAATTCAGCCCGTGAGCGTAAATCCGTCTGAATTCTTGCGAATTCAGCTACCAACGTGTCACCGATCCATTGAGGTTCCGCAAACACGTTCCTATACCCTTTCTCCCTCCTCGCCCGATCTTCCCCTGGCAAGCCGGTCAAGAATCGGATATGAAGCATTAGTGGGCTGGGGCGGTCGTCACTCGCGCCGGCCCTTGCCGATGCTGCCGAGCTTCGGTTTGAAGCTGCACCGAAGCTGAAATCGCCCCAATATGAACGGTGGTTGCCTTCCATATTCGGCAACTGCCGCCTCAAAACCCCGACCGGGCTCGCCATTGTCCACTTCGCTGAGTGAGAGTTCCGGAACGTTTCGACCGATGATGTGGCTGGCCGCGCCGGTGCTGCTGGAGCAACTGCTGTTGGTGTTGGTCGGATTCTCCGACACCCTGTTGACCGGTCATTATCTGGAAAAACCCCACCTGGCGGCAATCAACCTGATGGCCTATGCCCTCTGGCTGCTCTTCAGCCTGTTCGCGGTGGTTTCCATCGGGGCCACCGCCATGGTGGCCAGATTCGTCGGGGCCGGCGACTCGAAACTGGCGAATCGGGTAGTCAACCAGGCGTTTCTGCTGGGGAGCCTGCTGGCACTGCTGGCAACGATCGGCGGACTGCTGGCGGTCGATCGGCTGGTGCTGCTGATGCAGTTGCAAGGCGAGTCGGCCGCCCTGGCGGCACAATACCTCAAATTCGTTATCCCCATCCTCCCGCTGATTATGATCGAGACAGTCGGCATCGCCTGCCTCCGTGGGGCCGGCGACATGATCACCGGCCTGGTGGTGATGGCCATCGTCAACATCGTCAACGTCTCGTTAAGTTGGGCCTTCGTGTTGGGGCCGGGGCCAATTCCCAAACTTGGCTGGCAGGGGATTGCACTGGGTACCATGTGCGGTTATCTGGCCGGCGGGCTGCTGGTGGCCGCCTTGCTGATTCGCGGTCGCGCGGGACTTCGCGTACACTGGCGCTGGCTGAAGCCGGATATCGGCCTGATCCGTCGGCTGCTGCGGATCGGCCTGCCCGGCGGTGCCGATACCCTGGCCATGGTCGGCTGCCAGTTGTGGTTTGTCGCGGTGATCAACCAATTAGGTGATCTGGCGGCCGCCGCTCATGGCGTGGCAATCCGCATTGAATCGCTGGCCTTCCTGCCGGGCAGCGCGTTTGCCGTGGCGGCCACGACAATGGCCGGGCAGTACCTGGGTGCCGGCGATCATCGCAAGGCCGGACGCAGCGTATTGATGGCCTGCCTGGCCGGCGGCGGCTTGATGACGGCCGCGGCCATCGTCTTCTATCTGCAGGCCCCCTATCTAGCCCGGCTCTTTGTCCGAGCCGACCAGATTGAAGTGGCCCAGCAGGCGGCGCCCCTTTTGCGGATTATCTCGCTGGGCGTGCCCGCGCTGGCGTTGGCGATGATACTCACCGGCGCGTTGCGCGGGGCGGGCGACACCCGATGGCCGCTTGTGTTCAGTATGATTGGCCTTCTGGGAGTGCGGCTACCGGGCGCCTATTGGCTTGCTTTCGAGACGATTCACATCCCGGGCACCGATATCGTTCTGGCCGGTTGGGGGCTCGGTGTAATCGGCGCCTGGTACGCCATGACCACCGACCTGTGGGTTCGTGCCTTGTTGGTCAGCTATCGGTTCCTGCATGGCGGCTGGAAGCGGGTGAAGGTGTAGCGCGGCGTAACGTGTCGCTCAAGCTCCGCTTTCTGCAAGCCCCACGCTTACCCCACTCCACATGGGGAAATCCATGCTCACACAATGGTCCGATTATGCCGATGATAACGATGATGCCGATAAGGCAGGGTGCGGTGGCCACTTGCGCTGCCGGGGGGTCGCGGTACTAGCCGCTGGAGTGCAGGCATGGCAGGCAGTCGGTCGACGTGGTCGTTAGCGCGCTCGTTGCGTCTGGAGCAACTTGAGCGGCGTCAGCTACTATCGGTTTCGCCGCTGGGGCCGGAGTTCCCCGTTAATAGCGAGGCTTTCGGGGCCCAGCGTCTCTTCTCACAATGCCCGGCCGCGGCCGTGGCAATGGATCTCGATGGCGATTTCGCCGTCGTCTGGTCCAGCGACGGCCAGGACGGCGACGGCGAGGGAGTTTACGCCCAGCGGTTCAGCAGCTCGGGCGTGCTCCAGGGCAGCGAGTTCCTCGTGAACACCCACGCGGCCGACGCGCAAACCTTTCCCTCCATTGCCATGGACGCCGACGGTGATTTCGTCGTCACTTGGTCGAGTCTCTTTCAGGATCACGACATCTACGGCGTTTACGCGCAGCGCTTCAACGCGGCCGGCCTGCCGCAAGGCGACGAATTCCAGGTCAACACTTGCATTGCCGGAAATCAGAACTACTCGGCCGTGGCGATGGACTCCGACGGAGATTTCGTGGTCACCTGGACGAGTTCCAACCAGGACGGCGACCGCACGGGCGTCTTCGGCCAGCTATACGATAGTTCGGGCACGCCATTGGGCGACGAGTTTCAGATTAACACGACCACGACCAACAACCAGTGCTATTCGTCGGTCGACATGGACGCCGTCGGCAACTTCCTGGTCACCTGGACAAGTCAGGATCAGGACGGCAGCGCCAAGGGTATCTTCGCCCAGCGCTACGACGCCACGGGAACCGCGCTGGGCACCGAGTTCCAGGTCAACACAACCACGGCCGCCAGCCAGGAGCTTTCCGCGGTTTCCATCAGCGCCGCCGGCAGCGTTGTCGTCTGGCGTGGGTTCGACACCGGCACGTCGACCTGGAACGTCCATGCGCAGCGTTTCGACTCCCTGGGTGTCGCCCAGGGCGGCGAACTGCTCGTGGGTCAGGGGCGGAACCCGTCGGTCGCGCTGGGAACCAGCAACGATTTCGTCATCGCATGGCAGAGCGACGATCCGTCGTCAACGTCTCCCTCCGATATCTACATTCAACAGTACGATTCCGCTGGCCAGCCGCTGCAGGCCGCATTGATCGTCAACGATGTTGCGGCCGGCGACCAGCAAAGCCCGTCGATTGCGACCGACGGCGATCATCTGGCCGTTGCCTGAAAAAACGACACGGGCGGCGCCGACGATCTGGATGTATCGGCCCGCTGTTTCGGCGTGACGCTTGCTGACG
>CAZDHN010000651.1:0-3802 GCA_964505115.1 uncultured Planctomycetaceae bacterium | reverse complement strand
CCGGCCGCTACGTAAAGCAAATCATTGGTAACCACCATGCTGCCGCAATTTTTGAACGCGCCGAGCCGAATCGAGTCGGGCAGATCCTGCTCCCAGAGCACGGTTCCGTTGTATGCGTCGATCGCGACGATGTAGTTGTTGCCCGAGACGAACAGCCGGCCGTCCTTGTAGAGCGGGCCGACGTTCTTTTCGTGCCGGTCGACCATTCGTCGCGGCCCGGGCCGGCCGAACCACTGGATGTCAACCGGCCCCGACGCCAGCGAATCGTTGCTACAGGCCGAATTGCCACCGTCCGCGAAGAAATGCGTCCACTCGCCGGCCCCCTTAAGCGGTCCGCTACGATAGCTGCTGGTAAGCACGCGATCCGGTTTCTCAGCGGCGCAGTTCTGAAGCGAGAGAGCCATATCGGTCGACCAGGCAGCGAGCGTCTCCGTGGCCACCCGTTGAGAAGGACCATTGCCGGATATTTGGGTGCCACTGCTGGCTTGCCCAGCAGTGTTTTCGTGTGGTTTGTGCTTCGCACTGCTGGACAAGCCAGCAGTGGCACCCTGTTTCAACGGGCTGCTAGCCGACTTGCCGGCAGGCAGGCTAAATACGACCGTGCCGCCGCAGGGACGAAGCAGGCGACGGATCTCGTCGGCCGGTGGCAGCTTGCCGGTTGTCAGCGCGGCGTCGGAAGTGATCAGATTGGCGAACCGGGCCTGGTAGGGCAGCTTGCCCGAATCGCAATGGTGCATGACCACCCGGGTTCCGTAGAGGCCGGCCGCGGCCAGCCTCGCGCGGGCGGTGGCCACCTTTTGGGCATCGGACTCCACGCCGATCACTCGCATGTTCGAGCGTTGGGCGATTTCGTAAGCCAGTCGGCCGATGCCCGCCTCGAGCACCAGGCAATAGCCCTGCTTGCCGTCGGCCGCTTTGATGGCCGCGTCGGCCGCCTGCTGGTAAAGGCCGACAAATTCGTCTTTCGGATAGGGCAACGCCGACCGGACGTCCCCTTTCGTGGCGCCCTGAACAGTTACGCCGCCGGTTGGTTCCTTGCCCGGGCTGAAGCAGTGGATGGTTCCCCGATCGGTGCCGACCAGCAGCCGATCGTCGGCAACGGCCAGCGAGTAGGCCTTGCCCGACACGCTGCCGGTCCAAAGCTGCTTGCCGTCGGCGGTCGAGTAGGCCACAACTTGGTCCGCTCCGCCGGCGAAGAGCGTATCGCCGGCCATGATCAGTTCGTAGGGTGCCGAGCAGGGCACGTCCCACTTGATGTGCTCGTCGAGCAGTTGGGCGATTCGCTTCTGATCGTCGGCGGTCTTTTTCTTCTTCTGCTGGAGGCGGCCCAATTCGACGTATCGGGCGCGGTCCAGGGCAACCAGCCGCTCCTTGCCGACAATGTAGGCGATGGGGCCCTTGGCAATCAGCCGAATGCCCGACACTCGGACCAGCTTGTCTCGCGATTGGGCATCGGAGAGCATCAGCCCGCCAACCTCGCCGCCGCCATGCACCAGCACGTCGTCGACCAGCAGGGCGAAGCAGCCGCCACCGCCGGGAAACCCCGACTGCTGCTTGCCGGCGCCGGGAAAGGCCGCAAGCTGCCGGCCGTCGACCCGGCGGTAGATGTGCGGTTGGGTGCGACCGGTGGTTACGTAGAGGTTGTCGGGCGAGGCCACCAGATAGCCTTGCGCCGAGATATCGACCTGCTGCTTCCAGACCGTCTTGCCGGTTTTCGCGTCGACCGCGCCAAGGTACGTGCCCTGCGAGGGAAACAGCCCGGCGCAGAAGTAAACGCTTCCGGCGTCGACGACCAGGCCGCAACGCACCGGCCAAAGCGAGATCATCCGGCCGTTGCCCGGCAGACGCCGATCTTCGGGCCCCGCCCTATGCTTCCAAATCAAGCCGCCGTCGGCCGCGTCGAGGCAATAGAGGTTCCCGTCGTCCGAGCCGAAGTAAACCCGACCGTCGGCCAGCGTGGGCGCCAGTCGCACCGGGCCCTCGGCCGTGAACGACCAAACCGGCCGGCCGCTGGCCAGGTCGAGGCAGCGCACGGTGTCGTCGGCCGAGGAACCGTAATAGAGCCGCCCACTCGACACGACCGGATGAAAGGCCCGATCGAAAATCATCGTGGGACTCAGGCCGTATATCTTGCGATAGACGTCTTGCGTGGCCGGTCCCTCGGGCCAGGCCGGTTGGGGTGGATGAGCCGGCCGGTGGACCCAGGACTTCGCCAGCGGCAAGGCGATGCCCCGGGCCGAAATGCCGCTGCGGCTCATGTCGCCCCGATCGGTGGGCCAATCGGCGCCGGCCGTTGGGGTGGCGACCAAGAGGAGAATTGCCAGGCCCAGTACCGAGCCGACGCGTGTTGATGTCTTTATTTCAGCGAGTTGCATGCCGTGGCTCCGTTGGTTTTGGGCCTGATTCAGAAGTGGGTAAAAGTTAGCCCGGTCGCCCGCGACCGGCTGGAGGGTCGGTTTGCGCTAGTTTTCCCGTCGCAGGCGACGGGGCTAACAGTATAACACGGTACGCATGGTTTGCCTAATCGTTACAACTGGACCTGATATTCCGGATATTCGCTACGGACGGCACATCCATACACGCCGGGCGGCGGTTGATGCACGATTAAGAATGGGTAGAACGCCCGTACTCATCACGCTCCGCGTGATGTGAAACCGTCACGCGGAGCGTAACGAGTACACAGAACCCAGGAACTCGCCATGTTGTGCCGCCCTTTGTTGTGTGTGTTGATGCTGGCGTTGGGTCTGACGCTGCCGACCGATGCCCGGTCGGGAGAATTGCTGCGTATACTCAAGAGCAAATGCCCACTCTGTTTCGGGCATAGCCGGAGTAACTTGCAGGCCAGTCAGGTTAGTCCTCCCGGCCACTGGTATCCGCAAAACGTGCCGGACATTGCCCGCGGGCCGGTGCCGGCATTCAGTTGGGGATACTTCGGGGCCCACTCCCGCACGCAAGCTTCCTCGCATGTCGGCTACTATAGCGACTACTATCAGACCGGCTATCGGCGCGGATACTGACGGACGCAAAGCGCAAAGCTGAAAGCTGAGCCAAATAGGTTATGCCTCAGCTTAACGTCCCGGCAGAATTCGTTATGCTTAAGCATAACCTACGCCCCCCAACCGATGGCCAAAAGTGTGCTTAACATTTTCACGCGTTTTTGCCGTCTTGACCGCGATTCTGGCGGTAACCCCAAGTCCAATCAGGCCCCCAAGTTTCTATCGGCTGACCGGCACCGTTGAAGTGTTCCCCTGTCAGCCGCTCACTCCTCCGCTTTCGGCTTTACGCTTTCCGCTTTGCTCTCCCCTTTCCCCACCGCTTTCCGCTTTGAGATTGACCTTCGCCGGGTCGTTTTTCCAGCCGTACTTCTTGAAGAACTCGGCGGGCGTGAGGGTGAGTCGCTCGCCTTGCTCCGTAAGGCTCGCCACGCCGTGCGCTCGACCTCCGCTACTTGCGCGCCAAAACTAGGGCCACACGGAAGCCGAGGTTGAAGTACCGGAAGCCCGGTAAATCCCTATACCGATTCGCCGACCGGCAGCGCCACGCGGCGCCATACCAACTGCCGCCGCGATTCACGCGGAGCGAGCCTGGCGTTGGCCCGGTCGGATCGTCCGTCGCCATGTTCGAGTAGTACCTCTCATCATACCAGTCCGCACACCACTCCCAGACGTTCCCGTGCATGTCGTACAACCCCCATATGTTCGGCTTCTTCTCACCCACTGCGTGCGTCTTGTTACCCGAGTGGTCTTTATACCAGGCGTATTCTCCAAGGCTCCCGTCGTCGTCACCAAAGCTAAAGCGAGTG
>CAZDHN010000650.1:0-3804 GCA_964505115.1 uncultured Planctomycetaceae bacterium | reverse complement strand
TTCCGGTCGCAGGCGACCGGGCTAACATCAATTCCCGCGAAACACGAACAGTATCGCGGCTAAACGATAGACCTGCCAAATCTAGCACGTCAATTTTAGACACGCACAATCGCCAATCCTGCAAGTCCGAGCCGGCAGCCCACGGCTTGCAATGCGCCCCTCCTCCCACGATAATGCAGCCACCTCTCACCGAAGGTGGCAAAATGCACGCACGCACACTCAGGCAACTTCCGGAATATTACACGCCGGCCTAAAATTCGCCAAGTTCACCTGGTGCCGCTTCATGGCGGCGGCCTCGCTGATGCGGATCGCTGAACTCTCCGGCGAGAAGCAACCCTGGCAACAACTGGCCATGCGATACATGGAGCACGTCGACACCAAGTTGCGCAACGATAGCGATCCGAATCGGGCACCGTTCCGCCGGGCGACAACCGAAGACATAAAGCTCTGCTCCTGGATTCAAGCTGCAGAATGGCACGGCGTGCTGTTGCGCGAGATGGAAGAACGCCTGACGAGCGATACCAAAGTCGCCCCGCAGCCGTCCGAGGCTGAAAAGCCGGCCGATTTGCAGCGGTGAGCCTTTGCGGATATAGTGGAAGTTATCTCGCCCCGATTGGGGGTGTCTTTGCGTAAATCAACGGAGCACCAATGTACACACTCAACGAGAAACTCGTCGCCGCGTTTCTAGCAATACTCGCAATCTCCGGGGCCGTTGGGCCGGTGGCCGCCGAGGACGCCGTCACGCTGGAGCTTGCCGCCGGCGATTACGACCGCCAGGGGACTATCGCGGCGGTCGAACTTCCGGCCGCGCTGGCAAAGGCGGGAAATCTGACGCTTACCCGACTGGGCGACAATCGGCCCATTGCCGTGCAGGTGCAGCCGGGGGACAAGCCCAAGGCGGTTTGGATCGTTCGCGACAAGCTGCCGGCCGGCAAGACGCGCGGGTATCGCCTGGCCGTCGCCAAGGGCAAGCCGGCGGAAAAATGCGCGGTTAGCGTGGAGGACGACGGCAAGCATCTGGTCGTTGAGATCGGCGGCAAGCACGTTTTTTCGTACAACCACGCCGTGGTCCCCTCGCCCAACCCCAAGACTCCCTATTACGCAAAAAGCGGGCACATCCATCCGTTGTTCGACCCGGCCGGCCGCTTGCTGACCGACGACTTCAACCCCGACCACGCCCACCAGCACGGAATCATGTTCGCCTGGCGAAAGACCCTTTTCGAGGGCCGGCACACCAACGGCTGGGACCAGAAGACCGGCTCGGGCAAGGTTGAGCATGTCAAGGTCGAAGCAACCGGCTGCGGGCCGGTCCTGGGGTATTTCGACGCGCGGCTGCAACAGGTGGATCTGACCGCGCCCGGCGGACCGAAGCCAGCGATCAACGAAACCTGGCTGGTAACCGTTTACAACTTCTCCGACCATTACCTCTTCGACATCCGCTCGACGCACACCTGCGCCGGTGCCAGCCCGTTGGAGGTCGAGAAAATCCATTACGGCGGCATGACGATCCGAGCGGCGGCATCCTGGTGTCACGGCACGAAGTTCGATTACACGACCAACGAGGGCAAAACCCGAGTTGACGGCAACCATTCGCGTCCGGCCTGGGTTGACATCCAGGGCCCGCTTCTTGATCTCTGCAAAGTCGATGCGCGGAGCAAGACCGTGCCATCGGGGAGCCGGGCTGCGCCCTCGGTGATTGGCGGTGCAAGCGTCAACAAGGACGGCACGTCGGGCGTGACGATCATGGACCACCCGAGCAACTTCCGCTTCCCCCAGCCGGTCCGAATGCATCCCACGATGCCCTATTTCTGCTTTGTGCCGGCCCATTTGGGGTCGTTCAAGATAGAGCCGGGCAAGCCATACGTTTCCCGGTATCGCTTCTACGTACATGAAGGCAAGCTCGAAAAGTCCCAAATCGAGCGGCTCTGGAACGATTACGCCCATCCGGCGGAAGTGCGAGTCGTGTCAGAATAGTGAGAGAATCTTCGACACCTCGTTACGACGCTTTGCGTCGTAACGCATGGTTGGCCGCTTTGCGGCCGGGCGAGTACAATTTGCCGCGTTACGGTGGATTCCGCTTCGGCGACGCGAAGCGTCGCGGGATTGCGTTCCCACGCGGAAGCGTGGGAACGAGGAGAGGAGTCAAATATTGTTGGCCTATCGACGAATACCCACGTAGGCCGAAGCTGCGTCAACCGAAATAGAAACAGAATCAGGTTACAGGGAGCAGAGCGATGAAACGAGTAATACTGGCGGGCTGGATGATCTGCGTTTTGAGTCTTTCGCCGGCCGTGTTTGGGGCGGAAGCCGAGAAGGCGAAGCCCAAACCCGACGTTGCCAAGGCCGACGCCGCCAAGGCCGACGCTGCCAAGGCCGCCCCTGAAAAGCCCGAAAAGCCCAAGGTCGACGCCAAGAAGCCAGAAAAACCCAAGCAGGCCGAGCCAGCCAAGGAGAAGCCGAAGAAGCCCGAGGCGACCAAGGCCAAAGAGAAGGCCAAGCCCAAGCCTAAGAAACCGACGGTTGTCCGCTTCACGCTACGAGGCGCATATCCCGAGGGGCCCGTCCCGGCGGGAATCTTCGGCGAGTTGCAGGAATCGCTCTATGCGTTGATCGCCCGGATGGATGGCGCGGCCGAAGACAAAGAAGTGGCTGCCGTGCTGCTGCAAATCGAGGGTGTCCAGTTGGGGCGCGGGAAGCTCAACGAGTTGCGAGCGGCGGTCGGCCGGCTGCGCAAGGCGGGCAAGCCCGTCTACGCTGAATTGGCTAGTGCCGACAGCGCCCAATACCTTCTGGCGGCCGCCTGCGACGAGATCATCATGCCGCCGCCCGGCATGCTGATGATTCCCGGCGTTCGGGCGGAGGTGATGTTCTACAAGGGCCTGCTCGACAAGCTGGGGATCAAGGCCGACATGATGCAGATGGGCAAGTACAAGGGGGCGGGCGAGCCTTACAGCCGGACCAAGATGAGCCCCGCCCTGCGTGAAAGCCTGGAAGCACTCATCGACGACTTCTACGCCCAGTTGGTCACCCAAATTGCCACGGACCGCAAACTCAAAGCCGAGACGGTAAAAACGCTTATCGACCGGGGCGCCTTCACCGCGGCCGGGGCGAAGAAGGCCGGCCTGATCGACCAGGTCTTATACGCCGACCAGTTCCAGGAAACGCTCAAGAAGACACTCAAGGCCGATGAGATTAAACTCGTCACGCGCTACAAGAAGAAAAGGGTCGATACCGATTTCTCCGGCTTTAGCGGCATGATGAAGCTGATGGAGCTGATGCTCGGCGGCAAGGATTCCAAACGCACAAGCAAATCGCGGAAACTGGCCGTGATCTACGCCGTCGGCGTGATCATGCCCGGCAAAAGCAGTTCCGATATCTTCGGCAGCCAGGCAGTCGGTTCGACAACGATTGTCAAGGCACTGAAGAAGGCGGACGACGACGAGAACGTCAAGGCGATCGTGCTTCGGGTGAATAGCCCCGGCGGATCGGCGGTTGCCAGCGACCTTATCTGGCGCGAAATCGTGCGGATCAAGAAACCGATCATCGCCAGCATGGGCGACGTGGCCGGCAGCGGCGGGTATTACATCTCGATGGGAGCCGACAAGATATTCGCCGAACCCGGCACGCTGACCGGCTCGATCGGCGTGATCGGCGGCAAGATGGTTACCGGCGGCCTGTTCGACAAGATCGGCATCACCACCGACGTGATCAGCCGCGGCAAGAACAGCGGGGCGCTCTCGTCGACCCAGCCCTTCACGCCCGACGAACGAAAGGTCTGGCAAGCGATTCTGGAAGACACCTACC
>CAZDHN010000649.1:0-3823 GCA_964505115.1 uncultured Planctomycetaceae bacterium | reverse complement strand
CGGGCAGGAGATGTGGCACAGTTCGTGGGCGTACGTTCCCAAGTCTCTTACCCGTGAGGGATTGAACACCATCGAATTGCGTGTGCCATCTCCGCCACCAGAATCCCATCCGCTGGGTTGGCGCGGGCGCGAATTGGAATTCCTCGCGGATGTAGCCGGGCGTGTTGGCATTGGCAATATTCTGCCCGACCACTTGCAGGGCGATCTCGTTCGCCCGCAATGAATTGCCAGCCATCCGAATGGAACCGAAGAGAGACATTGCGCGTCTTTTGCAGTTTTGCGATTTTGCCAGCCTTCGCTAGGCTGCCCGGTCTACTAGGCCGCCACTGGCAACCGTCGACCCGCCCTTATCATATGTCGGCTGCAAACGTCCGCCGGTCGCGAGAATCTCTAACATCTGCGAAAGATGTATCAGCGTTCGCTGCGCGAGAACCCAGTTTGTCAGGCTCTGGTGTTGCAGCAATCGAGATCGGGCGGTGACCAACTTCAGTTGGTCGGGGAGTTCCTCGCGGCTATCCTTGGGTATGGCGCGGGTGAGCGAGCGGAGGCTGTCGGAAGGCAACCCTTCGGCCGCCGCCCGCTTGAGCATCTCTTCCCGTGTCCGCAGGCTTTGCTGCAATCTCTCGATGAGTTGCTCTTCCTGTTGGCTGAGAGTGGCCAGTCCCTCGGCGTCGGCGGCAACGAGTGCTTCGCGCTTCTTGCCGAGAACTTCAAGGGTTTCTTCTTGGACGCTCAACAGGTCCGTGAGAAACTTGGCCAGTTGCGAGTCCCAACCGGTTTCCATGGATATGCCTTCCGCTAGTAGTTGGTAGTTGATAGTGGGTAGTGGGTAGTGGGTAGTTGATAGTGGGTAGTTGATAGTGGGTAGTTTAAGGGAATCTCACGCAAAGGCGCGGAGGAGCAAAGGCGCAAAGGAGGATTGGGGTAAGGACACGTATAACACTGGTTCCTTCAGTACGGTGTTTGGACAGGATTCATTGGATTGGCAAGATGGAAGTGGATTCCTTCCGGGACACTCATCCTGTCACTCTCATCAACCGTGTCAATCATCCCTTGGCGTGAGATTCTTGTCTTTCGTCATTCCCCTTCCGCTTTCCGCTTTCCGATCACCTTCGTCGCATCACGAACTGGTCGAACATTGGCTTGGCGAACTTTTCGGCGCTGGCTTTGCCGATTTCCTCGGCCATTATCTGGTCGAGTTGCTCGGTGAAGATTTCCTCGGCCCGACCGCCGTGGAAATATGCCGGTTTACCCAGCGTCTTGCGCATCGACTTGAGCATCTGCCCGAAAAGGGTTTGGCCCACGAACAGGTCGAACTGCTCGCGGAGTTCGCCGCCTTCGGCCTTTTCGTCGGGTGGCTGGGGTAGCGGCGGTAATTGGGTCGCAATCGTGCTGCTGGCCGTGGCCGGATTGATTCGCATGTGACTTCCGTCCGAAAAGTGATGCTATTCAATAATCAGTTTGGCGTATAGTTTTCCGTTCCGATCGAGACCCTTGATGATGTCGATCACGTCCGCGGTCGGCACATGCACCGCATTGAGGGCTTCAACCAGCGCCTTGAGTTTGGGGTTGGGCGTTTCTTTGGTCTCGGCCGGATCGACAGGCACGAATTGGTCCGGCGGCGCGGTCTCACCCGTCTCGACCACGATGTTCTTGTGCGTAACCACGACCGGGCCGATCTCCACGTCGCCGCCGATGACAATGCTACCGGCCCGCTCGTTGATTACCACGCGGGCGCCGGTCTGCGGTTCGAGCATGGGCAGATTGAGCACCTGGGAGATGAACATTACCGGGTCGCGGGCGTATTGGGGCGGAATTATTACTTCGATATTCCCCTGATTTAACGCCTTGGCCAGCGAGACCTGAGAGCTCTGGAAACTCAACTGGCTGTTAATCAACTCGGCAACGTCCTGGGCTACCTGGAAGCCGGCGTGGTTTTCATCCAGAACCAGCGTGATTCGACCGTCGGCAGTGAAGGCGTTGAAAAAATCCTCCTCCAAACGGCATCCGCCGTGAATTCGACCAGTGGTTGTGATCTCGGTATCGTCCAGGGTGACGGGGCCTTCGGCCATGGCGTAGATTCGTGTGTCTTGCGGGTTGGGACCCATTAGCGGCGAGAGGAACAGCCGGCCGCCGGCCAGGCTCTTGGCCGAGCCGATAGAACTGACGATGCAATTTATCTTATCACCCTGACGAGCCCCGGCGGCGGGTACGGTGGCCGTGACGGCCACCAGGGCCACGTTCTTCGCACTGCCATACTCGTTCGCTCCGCCGCTGCCTGCCGGATTGCCCATCAGTTGCATTGCCGTGGCCAGACTGCGGATGGTGGGCATGAAACTCCCGCCGTCGCCCGTTCCTTTCAAGCCCACCACGATCCCCAGTCCTTGCAGCGTATTTTCTTCCTGCCCCTTCACCCGGCAGATACTCTTCAACAGCGTTCGCCCGTCGGCCGGCGAGTTCAGCACCGCCACCGCCAGCAACAGCGCGGCGACCGCAAGGTATCGAAAAGGTTTTGTTTCCATCAGCCGTATCCTTATTCAGCCGCAAGCGGCTGTCTCGTTAATTAAGTAGCGGATCAGAACGGTTGGTAGGCGTCGAGCCACTTCAATAGCCAGCCGCGGCGATAACCGTCGCGAACGTTCCCCGCCTCGCGTTTGTAGACTCGCATCTCGGCGATATTCTCGCTGAGTACCGTATTGTTGGGCATAACGTCGCCCGAGCGAATTACGCCGGTGATCGATTGTTCCCAGATTTCGTGGTTGTTTCGGATGGTGCGGCGACCTTCGATGACCAGGTTGCCGTTGGGCCGGATGTCGACTACTCGGCAGGCGATGCGGAACTTCATCGCGTCGCGGGTTTCCAAGGTGGCCTCGGCCTTGATCTTATTGTCCCACTGACCCGATATCTTCGGATCACCCGCCGTCTGGGGATCCGGATACATCGTCCAGTTCTTCAGCAGCACCCAGTCCTTGAGTATCGCTTCGAGCTTGGCCTTCTTCTTCCGGTCGATCTCGCCCTCGCTGATCACCTGCGACTTCTCGTCGACGATGATGGTGAGAATGTCGTTTATTCTCAGCGGCACGGGCTCGGTTGGCGCCTGGTATATCCAGGAGTGAGTGGCCAGTTCCAGCGGCCTCCGTCTGGCCGGATTACCGAACAGGCTGGAACTCTGCGCCCAGGCCGCCGCCGAACTCGTGGCCAAAATCAGCAGCGCCAGAAGCGAAATCAAACCCGTGCTGGGTAGCACGGTCCTTCGATTGTTCATCGCAGTTTCCTCTTGTTGCCTTCGGCCGAACGTCCCGGCGTGGAACTGGGTATATGGGAGGCGCGCATCGCGCGGGCGTATACTTCCACTTCCTGAATTCCGCTGACCCGGGCGAGGTACGTTTTGCGATTCGACATCGACTCGACGCCGATCAGGTCGCCCAGGCTGCCGTTCTCTTTTGCCCGGGCGTTGGTTCTCACCTTAATGCCGGCACTGCGGGCGTAGACGGTAATCACGTCACCCCGACGAACGAGCAACGGCGGCCGAACCATATCCTGCCGGACGATATTCCCGTCGGGGATCGTCGAGATGGTCTGTTGCCCGACCACCTGATCGATCGACCAAAACGCTCCTGCCTGCCGATCGGCGGGCATGTCGGTCGTAAGCCGAACGTCGGAGGCGAGGATCGTCGCGTCGCGTGCAAGCGAGTGCGTGGTAACCACGACCGCTTGCGGCAGGGTGACCGAGGCATTCAGCTTAAGCAGGGTACTTCCACCGTCCGACTCAACGGTCACCTCGAACGTCTGGTTACCGGTCCAGGGCGGCAAGCCGCCGGCG
>CAZDHN010000648.1:0-3836 GCA_964505115.1 uncultured Planctomycetaceae bacterium | reverse complement strand
GGGCGGCCTCCTGCAAAGCGCGCGGATTGAGCGGTGAATCGGCCGAGAAGGTGAATCGGTCGGTGCGATTGTTTTTGACGAAGGGCGCATATGGGTTGTTGTCTTTCTCTCGCGCCAAGAACTGGCGGATCGCCGCTCGGCCCGCATCGCCACCGACGTGCCCCAGCGCCACAATCGCCCGATGACGCGTAACGCGGTCCTCGCCGGCCAGTTTTGCGATAAGCGACCGTTCGATCTTCTCCCACGGGTTGGCCTTAAACCAGGCCCGCCAGGCGGCGGCTCCAGCCCGACGTTCCTCGGCATCGAACGGCATGAAGGGCACGGCGTGGGCGGTCAGGTTTTCGATTGCCACGGCGGCCGCTTGAGCCGCGACCGGGTACTCGTCGTCGAGCGCTTCGAGCAAGGGCGGCACGCTCGACCGATCGCCGCAGGCGGCAAGCGCAAGCGCTGCGGCAACTCGCGCCTCGCGGTTTTCGTCCTTTAACCGCTCGGCAAGCGCGGCGGCAGCGGCCCGATCGTGGAAAAGGGCCAACCGCTGCGCGGCCGAAACTCGCTTCGCCGGGTCGGGGTCGCCCAGTTGCCTGGCCAGGATGTCGACTTCCTGGCGGCCGGTCGTCAGTGGGCCGGAGCTTTCCGGATGCAGGTTGAGCGAGGCCGTCTCGCGGAACCGCTCGAATTGCAGGTCCATCATGCCGGTTACGCCCGAGTTGTTGCCGCGAGAGCGGTGCGGCTCGCCCTGCCCCAGCAGTTTGAGCGGTCGCGTTCGCAGCGCCTGGGCCATCCGATCTTCGCGCGAGGGTGTTGCCAGCCGAGGATGATGGCAGCCCAGGCAGGAGCGGCGCTCGCCCGGCCGCAGGTAAATCCACGACATCTCGTTCAACTCCGATCGGCCTTCGGCGTCGACCGCCTGCAGTGCCAGCGGCATGTCGGCCGGCACTTCTATGTAGAACGAACCGTCCGGCGAGATGGGCACGGTGCCCAATTCGACCGTCTCGTGTCCGGCGTGAACGATGTGCGAATGCGACGAGCGGTTCGTCAGCGCCTTGGCCGCAAGCACGCGAACCGCGCGAATCCGCGGCCAGTCGGCCTTTGTCTTGCGGGTGAAGCGCACGTTTTGGCAGTAGAGGAAGCCGGTGGCGTCGGGTCGGGCGGTGCGGCGAACGTCGATCGAACTGGACAACACGGGCGGACGCGGTCGGGGGCCAAGGAAGACGGGCGAATGGATCGAACCGTCGGGCGACTGGTAAATCGATACCAGCCGGTTGTCGGCCGGGTCGAGCACGGCCAGCACGTCGGAGGTCATCCGCTTCTCCTCCGGACGCAAGATGGTGGCTAGCAAGCGGCCATCGGGCAGCGGCGCCAGGTCGCCCAACCCGCCGGGCAGCCGCGTGAACGACGGCTCCGAGCCGCCCGGCGTGCAGACGAAATTACCTCGGCTGGAAATGCAGGCCAGCCGGCCGTCGGGCATTGGGGCCGGGCTGCCGTAGCCCAGCTTGCGCAGCCGCACGCCGTAATCGGCACCCACGTCGGCGCCGATCTCGGTCAGGCCGTCGGTGCCGTCCGGTCGGATGACGTGGATCTGCGTCTCGACCTTGGCCCGATCGAAAAAGTTATCGGTCCGAATGAAAGCAATCCGCCCGTCGGCCGTCACCTTCGGCTCGTTGTCGAAGGAGGGCGTAAAGGTTATCGGCCGGATCTCGCTACCGTCCGCCCGCATTACGAACAGTGCTCGCGACGGCGGGCTGTGGTATTCCTCGAACGTGCCACTGCGCGTCGAGGTGAAGACGATACGCCCGTCGGGCAGCTCGGAGGGGTCGATGTCGTGGAAGGGGCCGTCGGTCAGTTGCACGGGCGAGCCGCCTTCGACCGGCACGCGGTGGATGTGGAAGAAGCTGTCGCCGTCGGCGGCCATCGCCACGTAGATCGACCGGCCGTCGTAACTAACGCTGGGCGAGCCGATCACGCCGCGACGTGCGTCCAGCAGCAAGCGCGGCTCGGCGCCCGGCCGTACTGGTTTGAGGATGAACAGCTTGCGGCCGATTTTCGAAGGGCAGGGGATATCGAACTCGGTATAGGCTCGCGACCAGTTGCCTACCCGAAAGCACACGCCCCAGGCATCGCCGCGCAAGGGCACGTATACGCTGCAATCGTCGCCGACGAACGCAACGGCCGCGGGCCAACGGAAGGCGGCGTCGGGCTGTTCGAAGGGGACGGCGTCGGTTATCGATCCCGGTCGGCGGTTGCCTTGGTCCTCCCGCCGACCGCCCTTGGAGCCGGCGTAAATCAATTTCTTCCAGGGCGGCATGCCCATCGGGCCCACGATCGACGCGGCGGCCCACTTGTCGCCTTCGAGGAACTCGGGGTGCGAGTATTCGGCCGGGTCGCCCTTGACGGTGGTATGCCAAGTGTCGTTGGTAACGATTTCCAGCGGTGGTCGGCCCGGCATCTCGATTCGCACGGCAGCCACCAGCCCACGAGAACCACCCAGGCAGACGGCGCGGATGCCGATAACGTTTCGACCTTGCGCCAAGCGCGACTTGATGTCGAAGTATTCCAGCGAACTCCAGATTTCGCTTGCGGCGCCCACGTCGTAGCCGACCGAAGCGCCGTTGACGAACAACTCGTAGCCGTTGTCGGCCGTGATCAGGATGCCGGCCGCGGCGGGTGGCGCGTCGAGCGTGAAGGAGGTGCGGAGTTGGCAAACGTCGTCATTGACTCCGTGCCAAATCCAGGAGGCGTTTTCGATGGCCGGCAGCACGGCCGGCGGTTTCTTCTCGGTGTTCTTTTCGGCGGCGACGGTCGTCCATGCACAAGCGGTGAGAATGGCGACGACGAGGCCGTATCGATAAACGGTTTGCATTTTCGCTAACTCTCCGCTGAGGTGATCCGCCAGTTGCATATCCGAGCCGCGGCGTCCTCGCCGCGAGTTATGGCGCCCGACTAACCCGCCCCGAGGACGGGGCGGCTCTCTCCCCGCCAAGTTGTGCGTTGCGTGGCGCCACAAATCGCGCCGAGCCGCAGCGTCCTCGCCGCGAGTTATGGCGCCCGACTACGGCTTGTTTGCGCTTAGCTCGGGAATTAACTGGCCGACGTCCAGGCCGGCCTGGGCGCCCTTTTGCCAGAGGTATCGGGCTCGGGCCTTATCGCCTTTGGGGTCGATCGCCTCGAAGGAGCCGAGGAGCACCTGTGACGACGCATCCCGCCCAAGCGACTTGGCCGCCAGCGTTCTGACCAGCAAGGTCGGCATGTCGAGGACCGCATAGCGCCGTAACTGGCCGGCCGCCTTGACGATGATGTGATCCTTGGAGGCCTCGACGATGGCAATCCGCGTCTCCTTCTCCTTGATCTCAAGTTCCTCGCCGCCGTCCAGTTGGGCCACGCATTGACCCATCACTCGCCAAAACTCGACCAGATGACCCTGCATTAGCTCCAGACGCTGCAACTCCGCTCGGTCGGCATCCGTTTGCACGTTCAACGCCGCCCGATCCAGTTCCTGTTGGGCAATCTCCAAATCGCGGTCCGCCATGGCTGCTCGGGCAGCCGCGAACGCCTTCTTGGCCTCCGCCGCCCGCTTGGGATCGGCTGGCGGTTCCGGCTTCGGATCTTCGGGTTTCGGGAGTTCGGGCTTTGGCGGGTCGGGTTTCGGATCGGCCGGCTTCGGCGTCTCGGGTTTTGGCGATTCCGGGGGCATGGCGGGAGTGGGCTTGTCCGGCTTGGCCGACGGTGTCTTACCCGGCGTGGGTTCTGGCGGGCCGGGCGGTTGCGGAGGCAAGTTATCCGGCGCCACTCCCTCCGTCTCCGCTTGCTCGGTGTTGGCCACCTCCTGCTCGGGCTGG
>CAZDHN010000647.1:0-3866 GCA_964505115.1 uncultured Planctomycetaceae bacterium | reverse complement strand
GGTGCGTGGAGCCTGGGAGCATAACCTCAAGGGAATCAACGTCGAGATACCGCGCGACAAGATGACCGTTTGCTGCGGTCCCAGCGGGTCGGGCAAGAGTTCGCTGGCCATGGATACGATTTACGCCGAGGGGCAGCGCCGCTACGTCGAGAGCCTCAGCGCCTACGCCCGGCAGTTCGTCGGCCAAATGCAGAAGCCCAAGGTCGACCATATCGAGGGCCTCTCGCCGGCGATTGCCATCGAGCAGAAGAACGCCGGCGGCACGCCGCGCAGCACGGTGGGTACGGTAACCGAGATTTACGATTACCTGCGTATCCTGATGGCCCGGCTGGGGCACCCGTATTGCCCAGACTGCGACCTGCCAATCGGGACCCAATCGGCCGATGAGGTGATCGGCAAGATCATGGCCCATCCGGCCGGCACGAAACTCTACGTGATGGCGCCGCTGGAGATACACGTCGGCGAGCGCTACGAAGTGCTTTGGGACGAGGTCCGCCGCTCGGGATACGCGCGGATTCGCGTTGACGGCCAAACGCACTCGATCGACGATCCGCCGGAAATCGACCGGCGGCGCCGTCACTCGGTCGAGGTTGTGGTGGATCGGGTGGAGATCCACGCCGACGCGCGGAGCCGCGTGGCCGATAGCGTCGAAAACGCCCTATCGCTTGGCCGCGGCGTGATCCACGTGGCATGTCCGTCGCGCGACGTGCCCGAGCCCGACTGGCCGGTCGACGTTCATAGCCAGCACTTCGCTTGCGATAGTTGCGGGCGGAGCTTCGAGCCGCTTACGCCGCATCACTTCTCCTTCAACAGTGTCTTGGGTTGGTGCCCGGCCTGCGAAGGGCTGGGGACGCAAACCGGCGCCGATCCGGCCACGCTGCTGCACGATCCGAAACTGCCGCTGGCCGACGGTGCCGTGGCCCTTTGGCCGGGCGCCGACAATCGGATCTTTCAAGCGATACTCGGTGCGTTGTCCCGTGCCACGGGCATGCCGCTGGACGTGCCGTTCGATCAACTCGGGGCCAAGCATCGCCGCATGATCTTGCACGGTGCGGGCGATCGCTGGTTCGAGGCCAAGATTGCTCCGCTTGAAACGGCCGGTCCGCCAAAGGGCAAGAAGGCAAAATCGGCCAAGCGCGGGAAAGCCGGCCGCTCGAAGTTGCGATTCCAGTACAAGGGGCTCTATCCGGCCTTGGAGGAAGCCGGTCGGCTGGCGCCCGGCCTGCGCGGGAAGCTGGAACATCTGGTCGACGAGGTGGAGTGTTCGGTCTGTTGCGGCAGCCGCTTGCGCGACGACTCGGCGGCCGTCCGCCTGCGCGATCGGACCATGGACGAATACTGCCGCACGCCGCTGGGGCGACTGCTCGATGAATTCAAGGCCTGGCAACCCGACGCCACGGAGCAAAAGGTGGCCGGCGAGTTGATCCGCGAGATTCGCAACCGGCTGACGTTCCTGGTCGACGTTGGCTTGGAATACCTCACGCTCGGCCGGCCGGGTCCAACGCTCTCCGGCGGCGAAGCACAGCGGATTCGCCTGGCCGCCCAGGTCGGTAGCGGACTCTGCGGCGTGCTCTACGTGCTCGACGAGCCGACCATCGGGCTGCATCCGCGCGACAACCGGCGGCTGCTCGGCGCGCTTGGGAAACTCCGCGACCTGGGCAACACGCTCCTGGTCGTGGAACACGATCGCGAAGTGGTCGAGCACGCCGATCAACTGCTCGACTTCGGCCCCCGAGCCGGCCGCAACGGCGGACAGATCGTCGCCCGAGGCACGCCCAAACAAGTCGCCAAGCGTAGCCGATCGGTAACCGGTCCCTACCTGTCGGGCAAGAAGGCGATTCCGGTGCCCAGCAATCGGCGGATGTCGGCCGACGGCAATCCGCCCGGCGGCGGCTGGCTGGAAGTCCTGGGTGCCCGGCACAACAACCTCAAGGATATCGACGTCAGCTTCCCGTTGTCTGCCTTGACCGTGGTGACGGGCACCAGCGGCAGCGGCAAGAGTTCGCTGGTGAACGACGTGCTTTGCCAGTCACTTGCCCGCACGTTGCATCGGGCGAAGGCGTTTCCCGGCGCGCACCGGGCGATTCGGGGCCTGCAATATGTTAACAAGGTAATCCGCGTGGACCAGCAGGCGTTGGGGCAAACGCCCACTTCCAACCCGGCCACTTACACCGGCGCCTTCGAGTTGATCCGCTCGCTGTTTGCCCAACTGCCCGAGGCCAAGTTGCGAGGTTACACGCCGCGGCGGTTCAGCTTCAACGTGAAGGGCGGCCGTTGCGAGGCCTGCGAAGGCGCCGGGCAGCGACGGATCGAAATGCACTTCCTACCCGACGTTTGGGTCGAGTGCGACACTTGCCACGGGCGGCGATACAACCCCGAGACGCTGGCCGTCCGCTACCATGGCCGCTCGATTGCCGACGTGCTGGAGATGTCGTGCGGCGATGCGGTCAAACTGTTCGCCAATATCCCCAAAATACGCCGGATATTGAAAACGCTGTGCGACGTGGGGCTCGATTACCTCACGCTCGGCCAGTCGGCTCCCACGCTCTCCGGCGGCGAGGCACAGCGGGTGAAGCTGGCCGCCGAACTCTCGCGTCCCGACACGGGCCAAACCCTCTACCTGCTCGACGAGCCGACCACCGGCCTGCACTTCGACGATCTGGCTAAACTGTTGGAAGTGCTGAACCGGCTGGTCGACCTGGGTAACACGGTTGTCGTGATCGAGCATAACCTGCACGTGATCAAAACGGCCGATTGGGTAATCGACCTGGGTCCCGAAGCGGGTGAGGAGGGTGGATACATCGTCGCCGCCGGACCGCCCGAGACTATCGTCGCGCAGGCCCGACGCTGGCATCGAACGACCAAAACCGGGCGCAAGAAGCTTCACCGTTCTTACACGGGCGACGTGCTCGACCCGGTGTTGGCGGCCGGGCCGTTGGCGCCCCGCAAGATCCACGACTTCGCGGCCGACGAGGTTGGCCGGGCCAGCGACGTGGATATCACCGAGGTGGGCCGCGACGCGAAAATGCCCTGGGAGATCGACGGGCGGCGCTGGCACACGTCCGAGCGGGTGGGCCGGGGTGGCGAACCCTGCCGCTGGGACGGCCGGATTCTGGCCGAGGTTGTAGATCGAATCCATCGCGTGGACCTGTTCAGTGGCGTCGATTGGAACGCGCGGACCGTGGTCGAGATCCGTGCCGCCACGAAGTCGCACGGCTGGTTCTTCCACGCAATCACCGGCGAGCAATGGCTCCTGAAGATGAAGTTCCGCACGGCGAAGAACACCTTCCGCCGAGAAGAAATCATCGGCCGGCTCAACCTCGAACCGCTAAACGACATGCCCAACCTGCCACTCTACGGAACCGAGCCCCGCGTGCGCTGCAAGAACCTGCGCGGGCCGTGGCAGGAGATCGAACTGCGAGTACACGGCTACGAGGAGATCGATCGGCCCGAGTTCTGGGAGTTCGTCGATCAGGCCGTCAAGGGGTTCGGAAAGTTTGCCGATCGGGTCAGCCAGAAGCCGGGCGACCTGATGCCCTGGAAAGTGCTCGGCCGGAAATGGCACTTTCTGCCGAAGGGATTTCCCGTCGGAAGAACCGTGCAGTGGAAGCCGAGCCTGCTGGAGGACCTCGTCAAGCTACTCGAAGACACGGCACCCGACGGCGAGTTCCAATGGACCAACAAGCAAGTGGTGCCCTTGCACGTGGACGTTCAGAAGGAGGCCTGGGCGGCCGTGCAGACGAAGAAGTGCGACGCGCTGTACCTCTGGCTCACCGGCCCCAAGGGCCACTTCGCCCAAGGACGCCTGACCGAACTGGGACACGAACCCGAACTCGACGGCCAGCATCCCGACCACGACGTCATAC
>CAZDHN010000646.1:0-3878 GCA_964505115.1 uncultured Planctomycetaceae bacterium | reverse complement strand
CTTGGACTATCACATGTGCTAGCGTCCAATTAAGCTTGCCGAAAAAATCGCTGGCTTTGCCGGGGGATTGTCGAAAATTCCAATCAACGCGGATCCCTGGCGCCGCCCGTCCCCCGGCAAAGCCAGGGGCTGAGGGAAAGCGCCGAACCTATCTGAACAAACCGAGCGTTCAATTGTCGGGAGGCAACGCCCTTGCTATCAATCAGGCTGCGAATTGCGGTTTTTCTTGTGTGTCTTGTCGAATTCCTCGGATGTGGCGCGAGAGAGCCGGAGAAGACTGAGCCGACCCGCTCTGTCCAGCGCGAGCAGCCGGCGGAGAAGGACGCGGCGGCGATCGGGGCGGCCGCCCAACGTATCGAGCAGTTGGGCGGGACGATCGAACGCGACGAAGCGGGCAACATCGTTGCCGTCGATCTTTTCGACGCGGCCACGAGCGACGCCGATCTCAAGTTGCTGGCCGCTTTGGTCGATCTCAAGTCGCTCGATCTTCGCCGGAACGTGGACTTGACCGACGAGGGCTTCTCCGGCCTGGCGTCGATGAGCCGGCTGGTACGGCTTTCGCTGCTGGAAACGAAGATCGGCGATGCGGGGCTGGCAAGTCTGGCCAAGCTGCCGCGACTGGAATCGCTCGATATTCGCCGTTGCGCGGCCGTTACCGACGCGGGCCTGGCGTGCCTGTCCGACTTTCCCGCGCTTACCAGCGTCAAGCTACAGAACCCGGCGATAACCGACGCGGGCGTCGAAAACGTCGCGAAGGTTTCGCGGCTCAAGGCGTTGGCGTTGGAAGACGTTGCCATCACCGACGCGGCGCTGGGGCGCGTTTCCGGCCTGACTGATCTGGAAGATTTGACCATCTTCCAGTGTTCCAGCCTCACCGACGCCGGTTTCGCCCATCTGGCGAAGCTGACCAACTTGAAACGGCTTTCGGTCCGCGATACGGCGATCGGCAACGAGAGCATCGCCCGGCTGACGGGCCTTGCCAAGCTGAGGAAGCTTGATCTCAGCAAGACCTTTGCCGACGACGCCACGCTCGCACTACTGGGGCCGCTCGACGGCCTTGTCTGGCTGAACCTGAGCGACACGATCGTAAGCGACGCCGGCTTGAAGCATCTGTATGATCACGGCTCGCTCAAAACGCTCGATCTGAGCCTGACCGCCGTGAGCGACGAGGCCGTTGCCCAATTGAAACAGAAGCTGCCGAAGTGCGAAATCAAGCGGTAGGGCGGACTATTCCCGGGCCGAGGTTGTCAATCGTCGCTCGCAAACGCGGCCGGAAGAGGCTTGGAAGGAACTCGGCAAGGTTAGTTACCCTTCTTCGATCGAATCATTTCGCCGACCCGCTTGAGAATCCGGACGTCTCTATCACGCAGTTTGCCTTCCGGGCTGGGGCCGACGTCCAGGGAGAAGATGTTGCCGAATTTGACTGCTCCGGCATAGTCGTCAAAAATCTTCTCGGGCGTGTGATACGACTCGGGCTTGATTGCCGGATTGTCGAACCAGTGCGTCTGCGAAATCGGATAGGTGAATTCGGCGATCTTATATCCCCTGTAGTTCTGCTCCGCCTCCTTGTTGTATTTCGACATCTTCGGATCGCCTAGCCTGCCCGGTGTTCCTCGCTCGCGAAGGCAAAGCCTGCCCGCCGGCTGGCCGTGATTGAACCCCACAAAACAGTTCGGCTGAAACTTATGGACCCACTCGACGGTCTCCAGATGTGACAGACCCCCGTCGCTACAGGCGGCATGGTCCATCCAGAAGAACTCGATCGGGCCATGGAGCGTGCATAGCTCCTTCAACTGGGCCTTCTTGTACTCGGCCGCCCGTTTCCTTTCCTCCGGCGTCGCGCGAGGATGCCGCCAGTCGCCTTCGGAGTAGTAGAGGGCCAGCTTGATGCCCTGCTTGTTGCACGACTTGCGCAGTCTGGCCAGCACGTCGATCCCCAACGGGCTGTTCGTCACCTTCAAATCGCTCGTCTTCGTATCCCACAGACAGAAGCCGTCGTGATGCTTCGTCAGAAACAACACATACTTCATTCCCGCCGCCTTGGCCGTCCGGCACCACTGATCCGTATCGCAGCCCGTCACCTTGAAGAATTCCGGCCCATGCGGTTCCTTCGTCCACTCCTTTCCCGACACCGAGCTGAACGACCAGCAGACAAACATGCCGAACTGCAGTTTGCTGATTTGCCGGGCTCTGACGTCGTCGGAGAGTTTGGGCTTGCTGGCTTGGGCGGAGGAAACTGGGGTGGACGCGAGGACCGCGAAAATCAGTAGTAGTGAGATGTTCTTGAGCATGGTTTGTCCTTTCACTTGATGCACCGGGTCTGGGGCCGCGAGATGCAAGCGGTCCCTGGCACCCGAATGTTCGGCAGCGCGGCCGTCGACTACCATTCGTCTGAACTTGGATATTGCTCGGGATTTGGTCCGACTGATTCAACGACACGAGGGTATTGTACGCCGTCTTCGGGCTCTCTTGGCTTCTTGCGACTCCTCTTGACCTCGAAGTACCAGTCGTCTCCGAAATCAAAATGGTATATGAGTTTACAGCTCTTCGGCAACGGGTATACTTCCTCAAGCGTGATGCTTGAATAGGTATCAAAGGGGTCTTCCGCACCGTAGTCATCTCCAAATACGACTTTACGATTTCGCCAGTTGCGTCCACCGAAGAATTCGAATAAGTGGTCTCCGTCGAAATCCACCGCGTCCTGAATCGCATTGTGGAGATCCAGTAGCGAAGCCTCGGAGTCTATCTCAACCACGCGCACGCATTTGTGCCTTTGGTATATGCCCATGATGCATTCTATTGTCAGTGTCCAGATCATTTTCATATATCCTTGTTTTGCGAGTCTAACGTTGCCCTCACCTTTCCTGGGCCGCGTCCGCGCGGTACGGGAGAAGGTGCAGGTTGTGGTTGGGCATCTCTTCAAGTGCTCAGAAACATAATGATCACGACGCAACCGGCTGCGTACGACACAAGGTACGCAGAGAGTACCATACTGCAGACGGCGACTGCTTTTGTTGTGTTCAGCGGTGTAAGGAACCACGACGAGAAAAATAGCACGATCAACACAAGCGGAATGAAGGGCACCAAGGCGCTGAGATCGCGCATGCACAGGACGGGGAACGGCATCAGCCCGCCACCGAGAACGGCACGGGTTCGCTCTGCTGCTTCCGCGATTACGCCTTGGAATGAGTATAGAGGTAACGCCATCAGTGCGAGCACAATGTAGCACCATCTCGAATGGCTTTTCATAATGATTCCCGTACCCAACTCTGTTGGTAGACCGATCAGCCTAAACCCGTGATCCGCGCGATAGGCCGACAGTCCCGTCGGCCTATGGCGCTTGCTGATCTTCTGATTCTCGCCAAACAGGTACTTTGGTGTCAAGCGGTTCGGAAGCCGGACGCGTTTATCGGGCAGTTTTGTCCGGTTTTCGGTATAACAGGCAGGCTGTTGATATTCAGAGAAGCAATCTAGCGGCGATTTCGCGTATTTCCCAAAGTAACCGGCCGCTCGACATTATCTAGCTGAGCGTCGATAAGCGGTTCGAGTCCTGCCTCCCACCGGATGGCCAAAAGTTGTGCTTGAAATTGTGCCACGATCTGATACATTAGTACACCATGCGGCCTTGAGCCGTTATTTGATCTTTGAAAATCGAAAAACACGCGACGCGGGCGGACCGTCAAACGTACGCGCTAACCTAATTCTGAGACAAACACTCGAAATCCCAATGGCAGTCTCCAAAGGAAAGGGGTTGGACCGTTGCTCTATTCTTTTTTGCGGGCAAAACGCCGTCCAACAATTAAGAAACCCTTAAACGGCAACGGTTTGCGACGGGAAATCAACCCGAAAACAGGCCGATACGCCGGCCCGGCATGGGA
>CAZDHN010000645.1:0-3879 GCA_964505115.1 uncultured Planctomycetaceae bacterium | reverse complement strand
TTTAGCCAAAGCGACCTCTTGGTGTACCCTCAATTGTGATTTGCGGCACTAGTTTTCAAAATGGACAGACACATCGATTGTAAGCCGTCACGGCAATATGGGCCAGTATCCCCGCTTGCGGGGCGATTTCCGGTCGGTTATGGTTGGTGGTTGAAATGTCCCGGCGGTTTGCGGGACTGTTACGAAACACCGCGGGTTGGAGTTGATCGTGAAAGAGAACAAGATCCACGAGCCACCATTGGCCGGAAAACCCTCTGCCGGACCGATTTCACGAAGACGTTTTCTCAAGCTCTCGGCAACAGGGGCCGCGGTCGGATCGGTCGGACTGTTTCGACAAGGCATCGGCCGGGAGGCCGAGGGGCGAGTGTCGTTCGGCCTGGTTACCGACGTCCATTACGCCGATCACGACCCTCGGGGCAATCGGCACTATCGCGATTCGGTGACCAAGCTCGCTGAGGCGGTTGGGCTGTTCAACCGGAGGAAGTTGCCCTTCGCGGTTGAATTGGGAGATCTGATCGATTCGGCGCCGTCAAAGGCCGAAGAGTTGGGCTACTTGCATCGAATCCGCGACACCTACCAAGGCTTTAAGGGAGATCGGCATTTCGTGCTCGGCAACCATTGCGTGGCCGCGCTGACCAAAGACGAGTTCCTGGCAAATTGCGGCGCCCGAATCAAGCAGACCTACTACTCGTTCGACCACGGCCCGTTCGACCACGACCCGTTCCATTTCGTCGTGCTCGACGGAAACTTCAATAAGGACGGCTCACCCTACGCCGCCGGTAAATTCAATTGGACCGACACCTGGATCCACCCACCGCAACAAGAGTGGCTTGCCAAGGATCTGAAAGAAGCCAGCGGTAAGAAGACGGTCGTCTTCGTGCATCAGAACCTGGACAAAGAGAAAAGCCCGCTGGGTGTGAAGAACGGCGGCCGGGTGCGGGAGATACTCGAGGCGTCGGGTAACGTTCTGGCCGTGTTCCAGGGGCATCACCACGCGGGCGGATACGCGCGGATCAAGGGGATCCACTACGTCACGCTCAAGGCGACGGTCACCGGCCCGGCCCCGGCCAACAAGGCGTATTCGGTCGTGACGCTGGATTCGACCGGTCGGATTCAACTGGAAGGGTTCGGGCAGGAAGAGAGCCGAACGTTGTAGTGAGCCGGCCGATTTCGTAGCCGGATTCGCAAGAATTCGGTTCTTTGCATCAGCGTTGAATTTTTGACGGCTGAATTCTTGCGAATCCAGCTAAGGGCAGATCACTTCTTGGCGATCGATTGGTTGGACAGGCCGGCCTGGGCGGCGGTGGGGAAGGGGTCGTTTTTGACGACCTTCGAGAGCGCCGCATTCGAGCCGCGCTGATGGCCCAACAACGGCGACTTGCCCAAGGGACCTCCCATAGCGCCGCAGCCGACCATTGTCAGGCAGATGCCGCCGGCCAATGCCAGGGCGGTCAGGCTTCTTGTTCTGTTCATGCGTGCGGTCCGGGCGATGTTCAATGGGCGGGGCGTTCGAGTTTCCACCAGTCCTTCATTGTTTTGGGCGCTTCGGCCTGCTTGGGCTTGAACCAGGACGACCAGAACGGATTCTTCTGCTTCGGACGTACCGGCTGCCGGCTCCAGAGCGAAGGGTTGTTCTTCTTCCTTTTCGGTGTTAGCGCGTTCTTCGTCTTGGCGGCGAACTTTTTGGCGCCCGAGTCGATTCGTTGCCAAGGTGAAGGTGCCTTGACTTGCTGCCGTGCAGTCTGGGGCTCCTTCTTGGCAAACGGATTGAGGTCTGCCAAAGACCAGCCTTTGGCTTGAGGCGGCTGTCCGCCCAGCAACATCGCCAGCGTCAGCACGATCAGCGGGATTCGTACACTTTTCATGGAAGACACCTTTCCGGAAAATCGAACTTCCAACGAAACGCTCGGCGATAGCCCGTCGGCAACCGCCAGTTTGGGGGCGGAAGTGTCCCAAATTCCGCCCCTCGCGTCCAGAGCGGTTTCTTAGTTTCTGCCGGATTATTCACCACTTGATCGTAACCCGAAGCGTAAGCGAGGGCCGCCAAACGAGTCTGGCTCCATGCCCGTCGCACGGCGATGAGACAGAGCGTCCCGGCAAATGCCAAGTCAATGCGAGAGAAGCCGTTGAACGCCCCTCGCTTACGCTTCGGGTTACGATGGACTGCTGCTTGCCTATATTTCCCAGGATAGCCATTGTGAGAGCGACTGTCCTTTCAGCCACCATCAACTATCAACTACCCACTCGTGCATCACTAAGCGCGGGTGTGCTAGAATGCTATTCTCATTCGCCCGGCAACCGGAAAAAAGGGAGAGACAACCATGAAAATCCATCCGGCATTGATCGCCTTAACCCACGCCGCGGCCATCTTGGCTTCGGCCGTTGCCGCCCGGGCTGCCGAGGGCGAAACGGCCGGCAGGCGACCGAATATCCTCTTCGTTCTGACCGACGACCAGCGATGGGACGCCATGAGTTGCATGGGCAACCCGATGGTGCGCACTCCCAACATGGACCGGCTGGCCGAGCAGGGCGTACTGTTTGAGAACGCCTTCGTGACTACCTCGATTTGTGCCGCCAGTCGGGCGAGTATCTTTACCGGCCAGTTCGAGCGGACGCACGGATACACCTTCAACCGAAACCCGCTCTCCAAGCCGGCCATGGCCAAGAGCTATCCGGCCTTGTTGCGATCGGCCGGCTACCGGACCGGGTTCGTGGGCAAGTTCGGCATTGGCGTCGAGCGCGGATCGACCGACGCCATGTTCGATTTCTTCAAGCCGCTGAATCGCAACCCATACATCAAAACGCTCCCCGACGGCAGTAAGCGCCACCTGACACGAATCACCGGCGACGAGGCGGTTAAGTTCCTCGAAGGCTGCAACCGAGAGCAGCCGTTCTGCCTGTCGGTCAGCTTCAATGCGCCGCACGCGGAAGATAGCGATCCGAAGCAGTACATCTTCGATCCGGCGCATGGGCATCTCTACAACGACGCGACCGTGCCGATTCCCAAGCTGGCCGATCCGCGATACTTCGAGATGCAGCCCGACTTTATCAAGAAATCGACCAACCGCGACCGCTGGTATTGGAAGTTCGATACGCCTGAAAAGTTTCAGGAGATGGTTAAGGGCTATTACCGGATGATTACGGGCATCGACGACCAGTTGGGCCGGATGCAAAAGGAGTTGAAGCGATTGGGCTTTGCCGACAACACGGTGGTGATTTTCACTTCCGACAACGGCTATTTCCTGGGCGAGCGGGGTTTCGCCGGCAAGTGGCTGATGTACGAGCGATCGATTCGCGTGCCGCTGTTGGTTTTCGATCCCCGCTCGGACGCGGCACGTCGCGGCGTCAGGCTAACGCCCTTGGTGCTGAACATCGACATTCCGTCGACCATTTTGGAGTTGGCCGCCGTCGGCATACCCAAGCGGATGCAGGGCCGTAGCCTGCTGCCTCTGGTTGAAGGGGAGAAGGTTCCCTGGCGAGACGATTTCTTCTACGAACACCTGTTCGGCCACCGGGGCCACATCCCCAGAAGCGAAGGCGTGAGGACGGAAGATTGGAAGTACGTTCGCTATTTCGACCAGAAACCGCTCCACGAGCAGCTATACAACCTGCAAACCGACCCGGACGAAGTGGATAACCTGACCGACGACGCTCGCCACCGGCAGACGCTCGACAAACTGCGGCGTCGGTGCGACGAACTTCGCGACAGCGTGGGCGGGCCGTTCGTCCTCAAGCCGCGAACCAAGAAGCCGGCCCGAAAAAAGAATCCGCGATAGGCCGGGCGGTGAACCACGGGAGAATAGGGTGGCACTGCCGGCTTGTCCGTAACCGTTCACGGCCTTCCGGTACGATGAAACCGAGCCACGGATGAAACACGGA
>CAZDHN010000644.1:0-3879 GCA_964505115.1 uncultured Planctomycetaceae bacterium | reverse complement strand
ATAGACGGCTAAGACTGGTAGCTGAACTCGCAAGGGTTCAGATGGTTTGGGCTGAATTCTTGCGAATCCAGCTACGGATGATGAGGAGAAAAGACCATGTTTCGCTGTATCAATAAGCCGCTGCCGGTCTGGTTGGCAAGTCTGCTGGTCGGCTCGACGGCCTTCTTCACGGCCCAATCGCTCGAAGCCGGCGACCCGCCGACAATCAACCCCTTCGGCACCCGGCCAACCGAGCGAGAAGACGCGCTGCCCGGCTACATTGAAACCTCGGACGGGAAGGTCGAGGTCGGGCGGATGTACCTGACACGGGACACGCGGCTGAAGATGTTCGACGAATCGCTCCAGCGGCAACGGGAGATTCCGCTAAGGGTCGTCAAGCAGATCGAATGCCATGTGAAGAAGGAGTGGATGGAGAAGGAGTGGCGATTCAAGGAACTGGCGCTGGATGAAAAATACTACACCGGTCGCTCCTACCCGGCCCGAGAGTACAAGCATACGATTACCCTGCAAGACGGACGCAAGATAACCGGTCCGCTGTCGGGTATCGTTTACCTGAAGCCGGGCGCGACGAAACCGCCCGAACCGGGTGAGTACCGCCCGCACGTCAAAGCGCTCCGCTTCCTCCTGCACAAGCGCGAGAAGGGCGAGATAGGCGGGGATTTGAAGTCGCTTACCTACACCAAGCTGATTAAACTGGGGGAAGACGCAGTGGCGGAAGGCAAGCGGAAGGCCGCCCGATATCGGCCCAAGAGAAGAACATAAAGCCGCGACCGCCGGTCGTAACCGGCCAAACCCTGACATCTCGCCGCTAATAAAGCCATAGGGAGTGTAACCATGCCTACAATTACCGTTGAGAATATCCCGGCGGGCCTGTATGACCAATTGAAGCAATCTGCTGAAACCAATCACCGTAGCATCAATAGTGAAATCATCGTGTGTATTGAGCGCGTCGTGCGCAGTCGAGAGGTCAACGCCGAGTCCATCTTGGAAGGTGCGCGCAGGCTTCGCGAAAGGACAATCGGCTCTCCGATTACGGATGATGAATTCACGCAAGCAAAGGCAGCCGGAAGATTATGATTGTTGTCGATACAAACATCATTGGCTATCTGTATCTTGCGAGTGAACGATCAACACAGGCTGAGCAGGCACTTCAAAAAGACCCGCGGTGGGCAGCGCCTCGTCTCTGGTCGAGCGAATTGCGCAGTGTTCTCGCACTGTACATCCGAAAAAGGCTCTTATCTCTGGAAGATGCGCGGCAAATCATGGACAAAGCCACGAACCTCATGCAAGATCAAGAAGTTGCGTCACCTGAAGTACTGAAGTTGGTTACTGAAAGCACGTGTTCCGCATATGACTGCGAGTTTGTTGCGCTAGCACGGGATTTGGCCGTACCCCTGGTCACTGTTGACAAGCAAATTCTGAACCAGTTTCCCGCCATTGCAATATCGTTGGAGGCTTTTGTCACTACTGAAAGCCAGAGAGGCGGCTAACAGCGCCACGACCGCCGGTCGTGCCCTTCTTGCGAATCCTTCGTCGCGACCACCGGTCGCGGCTTTATGCCAGATATTTCAAGGCGGTAGTCCCCCGTGTTCAACATCACCCTGGAGCAAGGCTACGGGTTCACCACCATGGCGGCGGTGGCGGCGGTGGCGATTCTGCTTTCGGGCTTCTTCTACCGTAGGGCGTTCGGCACCTTGCGTCGGAGCCAGTGGCAAACGTTGCTGGCGCTTCGCATCGTTGCCATCCTGTTGATCGTGTTCTTGCTGTTCCGGCCGGTGTTCAGCTACCACAAGGACCTTACCGAGCTGCCCGCCCTTATTTTCCTGCTCGACAGATCATCGTCGATGAGCATTTCGGACGACGCCTCGGGCGTGACTCGTTTCAATCGTTCCCGGCAACAGATCGAGAAGTGGTGGGAGCGGATGCAGGACGACTTCAATCTGCACCTGATCGAGTTTTCCGAGCTTGCCCGACCGATGGACGACGTGAAGTCGCTGCCCACGCTGGCGCCGGACGGCAAGGCGACTTCGCTTTCGCGCGCGTTGGTTGCGGCGGCCAAGAAGCTTCCGCGCAAAGATGTCGAGGCGATAATCATGCTATCGGACGGCGTGCACAATTCCGCCCGAAACCCGCTGGAAGTTGCCGTCAAGCTGGGCATTCCCGTCCATACGATCGGAGTCGGCGCCAGCCTGCGAAGCAACGTTTCCTACCGCGACATCCAGGTGACCGGCATCGACTGTCCCGACCGGATGATGCTGAATAACAAGGCACGGATCAAAGCGTCGGTCGAGGGGATTGGGCTAGCGGGTCGGGTAGTCAAGGTGCTGCTGCAAGATGACGGCAAAACGATCGACGAGGCCGAACTGACAATCGACGAAATTGAGGGCTCGCAGGACGTTACCTTCGACTTCCGCCCCACAAGCAAGGGCACGCATGCCTACACCGTCCTGGTGCCGCCAAGCGGCGAGGAGAAAATCGAGGAGAACAACCAGCGCTCGGCCGTGTCGCTGGTCGTCGAACCCGGCATCCGCGTGTTGTACATCGAGGGAACGCTTCGGGCCGAGTACGGCGCGCTGGTCGACCGGTTTCTGGCCAAGGACCCCGACCTCGAATTCTGCGCGCTGGTGCAAACGCGGCCGAATGTCTTTCTGAAGCGATCGAACATCGAGGGGCTGGAACTCAAGGCGATCCCGACCGACGAGGAGACGATCAACAAGTTCGACGTCTTCATAATCGGCGACCTCGACAGCAGTTTCATCCGCACCGCGCGGCAGGAGTTGTTCGTCAAGCGAATCCGCGACGGGGCGGGCCTGGTAATGCTGGGCGGATATCACAGCCTGGGGCCCGGCGGTTATGCCGAGACCGCCTTGGGTGAGATATTGCCCGTGCAGTTGGGCTCGCGCCAGGTCGGTCAAATTACCGATATGTTCCTACCGCAACTCACGCCCGACGGTGCTCGACACCCGATCTTTGCGAACATTGCCGGTTTCTTTCCGACCCGAACGGGCGAGGCGAAAGTTGCCGGGCTGCCGCCGCTTGACGGTTGCACTCGGGTGGAAGGCCCGGCTGCCGGGGCCACCGTGTTGGCCATTTGCCCAATCGATCCGAACTCGATGCCCGTGCTGGCAATCCAACCGGTCGGCAAGGGTCGCACGGCGGTTTTCACCGGCGACACTACGCGAAAATGGCAGCAAGGTCCCCGCGCCTTGGATCAGGAATCGCCCTTCTTGCGTTTCTGGGGGCAGATGGTTCGCTGGGCGGCCGGCCGCTCGGGAGCGGTCGAGGCGAAGGCGGGCATCACCGGCAGCACCGACAAGGCGTATTACGAGCCGGAAGAGCCGGTGCGGCTCTCGGCCGTCGTCCGCGACGAGCAGGGTCAAGGCACCGACGACGCCAAGGTGACGGCCAAGATTCGCGGACCCGCCGGCCGGCCCGAGACGGTCGACCTCTCGGTCATCCCCGGCCCCGGCGGCCATTACAGCGGCACGTTCGAGCCCAAGGACGCCGGCGCGTATGAAGTCGTGATCGAAGGCCGGGTGGGCGAACTGACGCTGCAAACCGAAAAGATACCCGTCGAGGTCGGCCGGCCCAACCTGGAGTTCGAGAAGCTCGATCTGGACGACAAAATGCTCGGCCAAATCGCCTCCGACACCGGCGGGCGCTACGTACACATCACCACGGCCGATCACCTGATCGATCAGCTCGACCGCACGCAGCGCAAAAAACGCGTCTACCTGGAAAGAAAACTCTACTGGCCGCCCCTCTTCTGGCTTCTCTTCGTCGGCGTACTGACGACGGAGTGGATACTGAGGAAAAGTTATCAGTTGAGATGAGAAACGGGGAGGAGAATTGGGAAGGAAAGAACGGAAAAAGGGGGAA